>DASQAM010000251.1:0-1553 GCA_035635735.1 Gemmatimonadales bacterium
ATGCAGGCTCTTCATGATCACCTCCTTGTGCTATGTTTCACTTGGCGCGAGCTGTCTCCTCTACCCGTTAACAAGGGAAGTCTAACCCATGCAAGCTGTGCAAGGTAATGGTCACCTGCCTGTCACTCGTGGGTGACGGGCTATGCGGAAGTTATTCCAGTAAACGCGCTCGCACTATTACTTCCGACTTGCCGACGATACACCCGTGGGCCAACGGTCCAGGGCATCAATGGTCGTGTTTCCCAGAAGGACCGAGCCCCATGCCATTTGCTAAGATCGAGCAATGACATCGAGGGACAGGACAGGGCACAACGCGAGTGATCTAGGTTCGGTCGAATCTTGGCTGGTCTCGGCAGGACGGGACCGGCGCCCGGGCTCGCCGCTAAACGTGCCGCCATGCCCGGCGTCGAACTTCGTGCTGGGCGAGCGCCGTGCGTACTCTCGCGACGACGGCACGCCGAGTTGGGAGGCACTGGAAGAGATCGTCGGCGGCCTCGAAGGTGGCTCTTCGGTCTCCTTCGCCTCCGGCATGGCGGGAATCGCCGCGATTTTCGATCAACTCCACACAGGCTCGGTCGTGGCCCTGTCGGACGACTGCTACCAGGCTGTCGCGGGAATCGCCAAAGCTGGCCAAAGCCGCGGCCGGTGGACCGTGCATCGCGTCGCCGTGGCCGACACCGCACGCTGGATCGAGATGTGTGGCGTGGCCGACTTGATTTGGCTGGAGTCGCCTTCGAACCCGCTGCTGACCGTGGCTGACCTGGACGCCATCTGCGCCGCACCGCGGAAGCGTGGTGCGATCCTAGGCGTGGACAACACCTTCGCTACGCCGCTCAATCAGCGTCCACTGGTGCTCGGGGCCGACGTGGCCATGCAATCCGCGACGAAGTTCATCGGTGGACACTCGGACCTGCTCAGCGGCGTCGTCACTGTGCGCGACGCGAACCTTCTGGCGGCGCTACGGCAGGCCCGGGAGCTCGCGGGTGCAACACCCGGCACCCTCGAAACGTTTCTCGCGGTCCGCGGGGCTAGGACGCTGGCACTGCGGCTGGAGCGGGCGCAGTGCAACGCGATGACACTGGCCGAGCGCCTCGCGCGACATCCAAACGTCACTCTGACGCGCTATCCCGGTCTGGCGAGCCACCCAACTCACGCGGCCGCGCGGCGCCAACTCAAGGGCTTCGGCACGATTATCTCGTTCGACGTGCGTGGCGGCGCCTCCGCCGCCGACGCCGTGTGCACCGGACTGCAGCTCATCCAACACGCCACCAGCCTGGGCGCGGTCGAGTCCACTATCGAACGGCGGGCCAGCATTCCTGGACAGGAGCACCTGCCCCCGGCGCTGCTGCGGCTGAGCGTGGGTATCGAGGCCGTCGAGGACCTTTGGACCGATCTAGATCGAGCACTTCGCAACGTGGCCGGATGACGCGCAACTCTGAAGTAATGTGGCGCGTTCCTCGCGGCGATTGTGTGTACAGTTTGTGTACAAGAAGGCGGGTTTGAAGGGCCTGAAAATGGACCTAAGCAACGCAGAATCAACAACAGACTCTTAA
>DASQAM010000252.1:0-15710 GCA_035635735.1 Gemmatimonadales bacterium
CTGGTAGCCCGTCAAGTCCGAGAGCAGCTCGCTCATCGTCGGACGCAGCGTGAACGTGAAGATCGTGGCCTCGATGGCGGACCAGAACAGCAGCAGCAGGAACGCGATCCACGGCACGCCCGGCTGGCGCGAGCTCGAATCCAGCATAGCGAAGGGCGACGTGACCATGTTCTTCAGCGTCCGCCACAACAGCCCGAGGCCGAGCCGGAACAGACCCCAGATCCAGCCGACGAACACCAGGAGGAAGCGCGCCAGGCCAAACCAGTAAAACCACGCCATGCGGACGGCGTCCCACCAGGACATGAGCAGCGCGGCTAGAAAGCGTCCGCGACCGGAGCGGAACGGAATGGTGTAGAGCGAGACCATCGTGCCCCAGACGCCCGCGACGAGCACCATCGCCGGGAAGAAGAGCAACAAGACCTTCCCGAGGATCTGCCAGAAGGAATCACCGTAGAGCACCGTTCGGAATACGAGCGCCTGCCAATCGATGATCCAGGACAGGCCGCCCCAGATCCAGCCCCATACCGTCTGCAGAATCCAGCTCCACTGTTCCGTCTGAGCCGCGCCAATCGGGTTTTGCATGTCTTTGTCCCTTCCGCATGGACGGGGAATGGGGGCCGCGAGAGCCTCTGCGGCAGGCGCAGTAATAGTGAGGCGCGCGGCCCTGTCAAGCGGGGCACGTGATCCACATCACCTTTCCCACCGTAGGGGAGGTTGGCGGGGCCTCCCCACGCGACAAAAAGACGCAGTCGCTTTCGGAGGCCCCACCAACCTCCCCCCCAAGAGCCGCGACCGTGTATACTGGACGCCATGCCGGACGAGTCCCCCAAGCGCCTGATCGTCGTCGGTGACCGTGTCCTCATCGCTCCCGAAGAGGGCGAGGAGCGCACCAACGTCGGTCTCTACCTCCCGCCGACCGCGGTCGAGAGCCGGCAGGTGCAGGGCGGCCGGGTCGTAGCCACCGGGCCGGGCACGCCGATGACCGAACCGGCCAGCATGGACGACGAGCCCTGGAAAATCCGCGGTCCTGACGTCAAGTACCTGCCGATGCAGGCGCGCGTCGGGGACTACGCCCTGTTCTTCCGCAAGGCTGCCGTCGAGATCACGTTCGAAGGAACGAAGTATCTGGTCGCCCCGCAAGCGGCAATCCTCGTGCTGGTGCGGGAAGGCAGCCCCGAGGAACTGGAGTAGGTCATGGCGGACATCGGTTGGGCTCGGAGCCGCGGTGCAGGCGCCGAAAAGGAAGGATTGCGGCGCGGCGCGTGGTACCGCATCGTCGAAGAGTCTGGAAAATCCTGGATCGTGCTGGACGTGCACCAGGTCGAAGTGCGCGTTCCCAAGGAGAACGTGGACATCCGGAAGGAGCGGCCGAAGGCCTGGAGCGTAGTGCACGAGCCCCACCTCGTGTGCCCCGGCTGTCACAAGCGGCAACACGTATCGGGGCAGCCCAAAGACGTGAAATGCGTCGAGTGCGGCAACGGTTTCGCCGTGGATTGGCAGGATCGGGCATAGCGGTCGTCCCGCATGGTTCAGCCACGCCTCGCGTGGTTTGGGCTCCGGTGAACTCATCGGAGCCCTCTTTCTTTCCGCCCTATGGCCACATTCGCCGGCGGGCTCGGGCGCGCGCGGCAACTCCTCGTCGAACGGTTCGGCCACGCGGCATTTCGAGTTCATCAGCTCAAGGTGCTGGGGCCTCTGCTCACCGGCCGGAGCGTCCTGGCGGTGCTGCCCACGGGGGCGGGGAAGTCCTTGTGCTACCAACTCCCCGCGCTCCTGGCCCGGGGCCTCACGCTGGTCATCTCGCCATTGATCTCCTTGATGCAGGACCAGGTGGCGGCGCTCCGGCGGCGAGGAATCCCCGCTGCGTACCTGAACAGCCTGCTCTCGCCCACCGAGCGGCGGGCGATCCTCGACGCCGCCCTGTCCGGAAGCCTCACGCTGCTCTACTGCGCCCCCGAAGGGCTCGGCTCGCTGGTGCGGCAGCTGTCACGCGCCGGTCGGGAGGTCTCGCTCCTCGCCGTCGACGAAGCGCACTGCATCGTCGAGTGGGGCAACGAATTCCGCCCCGTGTATCGACGGCTCGATCGATACCGCTACCTGCTCGGCGATCCCGTCACCATCGCGCTCACGGGAAGCGCCACACCGCCGGCCCGCGCCGAGATCCTCCGCGTCCTCCGGATCCCTCAGGCAGAGGTGGTCGTCACGTCGTTCGATCGACCCAATCTCGTGTTTTGCGTCGAGCGTGTCCGGGACGACCGCGAGCGGTTTGCCCGCATGCGAGAGCTGATCCGCGGGGTGGACGGGTCGGTGATCGTGTACACGCCGACGCGCCGGCTCACCGAGCTGGTCACACGCGCGCTGTTGCGCTTGGGTGTGCGGGCAGCGCCCTACCATGCGGGTCTCACCGCGCGCACCCGGCGCCAAGTGTTGCGCGCGTTTCTAGCCGATCGCGCCCCGGTGGTGGTCGCGACCAGCGCTTTCGGCATGGGGATCGACAAATCGGACGTGCGCCGGGTGCTGCACTGGGGACCGCCGCGCACCGTCGAAGCCTATTACCAGGAGGCGGGGCGCGCCGGCCGCGATGGCCGTCGGTCCGATTGCGTCATGATGTGGCGTCCCTCCGACTTCCAGTGGAGCGAAGCCGCAGCGGGCATGCGACGCTATGTCGAGACGCGGGCGTGTCGCCGTGGCGCGTTGCTCGCGTATTTTGGGGAGCGGGGGGCGACGTGCGGCGGTTGCGACGTGTGTGGGCTAGAGAGTTGGCGCCCCTCAACTTAGGCGGGCTCGCCCCTACCCAACCGAGGGGTTGCGGGACGGAAGTCGCGGAATACCTTAGCCCACTCGCTGTGTCTTTCCCCTCTCGTTGAGGACGCTTATGCCTGGCCGCAATTTCCTGTTCGTCCCCGGCCCCACGAACGTACCCGAGCGAATCCTCCGCGCCATGAACCGTGCGATGGAAGACCACCGCTCCTCGGCGTTCCCCGAGCTGGCCACCGGCTTGTTCCGCGACGTCCGCAACGTCTTCAAGACGACGACGGGGCAGCCGTTCATCTTCCCCGCGACCGGCACCGGTGGATGGGAGGCAGCGCTCGTCAACACGCTCTCGCCGGGCGATCGCGTGCTTGCACCGCGGTACGGCCAATTCAGCCACCTGTGGATCGATCTCGCCCAGCGGCACGGCCTGCGCGTGGACATCATCGACGTCGAGTGGGGCGAGGGCGCGCCGTCCGACCGCATCGGGGAGATCCTGGCGCAGGACAAGCACCACGAGATCCAGGGCATCCTCATCGTCCACAACGAGACGGCGACCGGCGTGACCAGCGACGTTGGAGCCGTCCGCAGCGCGATCGACGCGGAGCAGCATCCCGCCCTGCTGTACGTGGACGGGGTCAGCTCCATCGGCTCGATCGACTTCCGCATGGACGAGTGGAAGGTGGACCTGGCCATCACCGGGTCGCAAAAGGGCCTGATGCTGCCCGCGGGGCTGGGGCTGGTGTGCGCGAGCCCCAAGGCGCTCGCCGCCCGCGAGCATGCCAAGTGCCCGCGCGTCTTCTTCGACTTCGGAGACATGATCAAGGCGAACGCCACGGGTTACTTCCCCTACACACCCTCGATCCCGATGCTGTACGGTCTGCGCGAGTCGCTGGCCATGATGGCCGAGGAGGGGCTCGACAACATTTTCGCGCGCCATCATCGGCTGGCGGAGGGCGTGCGCGCCGCCGTACGGGCGTGGGGACTCAAACTCTGCGCCAAGGCTGCGAAGTGGTACTCGAACACGGTGAGCGCCATCATGGTCCCAGACGGCACGAACGCCGCCGACGTGATCGACGTCGCGTTCCGGCGCTACAACCTGGCCCTCGGGGCCGGCCTCGCCCGGATGGCCGGGAAACTGTTCCGGATCGGTCACCTCGGTGACCTGAACGAGCTCATGTTGCTCGGCGCTATCGCCGGCGCGGAGATGGCGATGCGCGACGTTGGCATCCCCGTGACACCCGGCGCCGGCGTGGCCGCGGCCGCCGAGCACTACCGGAGCACCGCCGCCCCCCTCGCGCCGCGCGCTACGGCGGGGCAGTCGCCCGACGTACACCAGACGCCCGGCGCGAAGCCGTCTCCCCCGCGAGCCGCCGTGCGGGCATGAGCCTCACGCGCTACGAGGCGGCGCGCCCGCGGCTCCAGCGGAGCGAGCTCGCCGTCCCGGGCTCGCAGCCGGCGCTGTTCCAGAAGGCGCTCGACGCCGAAGCGGACTACGTCTTTCTCGACCTCGAGGACGCCGTCGCGCCCGCCGACAAGGAGCAGGCCCGGAAAAACGTCGCCGCGGGACTGCTCGAGCACGATTGGAAGGCTCGCGGCAAGACGGTGTCGGTGCGCGTCAACGGCATCGACACGCATTATATGTATCGCGACGTCGTGGACGTCGTCGAGCAGGCCGGACACAAGCTGGACATCGTGCTGGTCCCGAAGGTCGGTGTCCCGGCGGACGTGTATCTCGTAGACGCGCTGCTCACACAAATCGAAGCCGCCCGCCGCATCCCGCATCGCATCGGGATCGAAGTACTGATCGAAACGGCCCTGGGCATGGCGAACGTCGAGGCGATTGCGCAGGCCAGTCGCCGCCTCGAGGCGATGCATTTCGGCGTCGCCGACTTGGCCGCAAGCGTGCACGCCCGCACGGTGAGCATTGGGGGTCTGAATCCCGACTATCCCGGCGACCAGTGGCACGGCGCGCTGGTCCGCATGGTCACGGCGTGCCGCGCCTATGGGCTGCGCGCGATCGACGGCCCGTATGGCGACTTCAAAGATCCGGACGGGTTCCGCGCCGCGGCCCGCCGCGCTGCGGCGCTCGGCTACGAAGGCAAATGGGCCATTCACCCGTCCCAGATCGCGCTGGCCAACCAAGTGTTCACGCCGCCGCCCGCGGAGGTGGAGCGCGCACGCCGCATCCTGCTCGCGCTCGACGAAGCGGCGCGAGCCGGCCGCGGCGCCGCGCAGTTGGACGGTCGCATGATCGACGCGGCGTCGGCGCGGATGGCCCAGAACATCGTCGACATGGCCGCCGCGATCGCCGCCCGCGCCTCGGGCGCGCGATCGCTGGCCTCGACGCGGCCGTAAACCGTGGACATCCACGAGTACCAGGCGAAAGAGCTGCTCTCGGGTTTCGGGGTCCCCGTTCCCAAGGGCGGCGTCGCGTACAGCGCCGAGCAGGCGGTGTATCGGGCCAGCGAAGTCGGCGGCACTCGCTGGGTCGTGAAGGCGCAGATCCATTCCGGGGCCCGCGGCAAAGCGGGTGGGGTGAAGCTGTGCCCGACCGACGCGGACGTGCGCCAGGCCGCGAAGGACCTGCTCGGCAAGACGCTCGTGACGGCCCAGACCGGCGCCGAAGGTCTCCCGGTGCATCGCCTGCTGGTCGAACAGGCTCTGCCGATCGAGCGGGAGCTGTACGTGGGGCTGGTCCTCGACCGGAAGCGCGAGCGGATCGTGGTGGTGGCGCATCCGCACGGCGGCATGGAGATCGAAGAGATCGCGCAGCGGGAGCCGGCGGCGATCTTGCGCGAGGAAGTGGAGCCGGCGGTCGGGATGCAAGGATTCCAGGCACGCGAGCTGGCATTCGGCCTGGGTCTCGCGGCTCCCCAGGTGAACCAGGCCGTGATGGCGATTCTCGGGGCCTATCGCGCCTTCCGCGAGCTCGACGCCACGATGGTCGAGATCAACCCGCTCGTTGTCACCAAGGACGGGCAGGTGATCGCGCTCGACGTGAAGATGAGCTTCGACGACAACGCGATGTTCCGGCGGCCCAACGTCGCCGAGCTGCGCGACTACGCGCAGGAAGATCCCCGTGAGGCGGAAGCCGCCGAGCACGGGCTCAGCTATGTGGCGTTGGACGGGGACATCGGCTGCATCATCAACGGCGCGGGACTCGCCATGGCGACCATGGACATGATCCAGCACGCGGGCGGCGAGCCCGCCAACTTCCTGGACATCGGTGGCGGCGCGAGCCCCGATCGGGTCGCGGCCGCCTTCCGCCTGGTGCTCTCCGACAAGAAGGTGCGCGCCATCCTCGTGAACGTGTTCGCGGGGATCAACCGCTGCGACTGGGTGGCGCAGGGCGTCGTTCAGGCCGTGCGCGAGGTGCAGGTGCCGGTTCCGCTGGTCGTGCGACTCGCCGGCACCAATGTGGAGGAGGGCCGGCGCATCCTCACGGACAGCGGCCTGCCGATCGTCACCGCCGACACACTCTCGGAAGCCGCCGAGAAGGTCGTGGCGGCGCGGCGGTCCGCCCCGACAACGAGGCCCGGATGAGCATCCTGCTCGACGAGAAGACCCGCGTCATCGTCCAGGGCTTCACCGGCGACAAGGGCACCTTCCACGCCAGGGAGATGATCGCTTACGGCACGAACGTCGTGGGCGGCGTCACCCCAGGGAAGGGCGGCACCCAGCATCTGGGGCGGCCGGTCTTCAACACCGTGAAGGAAGCGGTCGCGAACACGGGCGCCGCGGCGAGCCTCATTCTCGTCCCCGCGCCGTTCTGCGCCGACGCTATCATGGAGGCGGCGGACGCCGGCATCCGGCTGGTCGTGACCATCACGGATGGTGTTCCCGCGCAGGACATGATGCGGGTGAAGCGCTACTTGTGGCGATACGCCAAGGAGCGCCGCACCACCCTCATCGGGCCGAACTGCGCCGGCATCATCAGCGCGGGCCGCGCCATGATGGGCATCATGCCGGGCCACATCTACACGCGCGGGTGCGTGGGCGTCGTGACGCGCTCCGGCACCCTCGGGTACGAGGCCGCGTCGCAGATGCAGGCACTCGGCGTGGGGAACACAACCAGCGTGGGCATCGGCGGCGATCCGATCAACGGCAGCTCGTTCGTCGACATCCTGGCCCTCTTTGAGCAGGACCCGGAGACCGAGGCGGTGATGATGATCGGGGAGATCGGGGGTCCCCAGGAAGCGGACGCGGCCCTGTTCGTGAAGGAGCAGATGACGAAACCGGTGATCGGCTATGTCGCGGGTCTCACCGCGCCCAAGGGTCGCCGCATGGGGCACGCCGGGGCGATCATCTCGGCGTTCGGGGACACCGCGGCCGAGAAGGCCGAGATCATGCGCTCGGCGGGACTGGTCGTGGCGCCGAGCCCCGCCGAGCTCGGGGCGACCGTGGCCCGCGCCCTCGCCCAGCAGCCGTCGCGGCCGGTGATGGTCCCGCGGTGAGTGCGGCGTGGTCCGGCCGCCCGAGGGTGATCGTCACGCGTCGGCTGCCGGCGCCGGTGGAGGAGCAGTTGACGCGGGAATTCGACGTCCGGCTGAACCCCGACGATCGGGCCCTGAGCGCGACGGAGCTGGCGGACGCGCTGCGAGACGCCGACGGGCTCCTTCCGACTGTCACCGACCGGCTCACCCGGGAAGTGCTCGCCGTCGAGCCGCTGCGCGCCCGCATCATCGCCAACTATGGCGTGGGCTTCAACCACATCGACACGGCGAGTGCGAAGGTGCGCGGGCTCGTAATCACCAACACGCCGGACGTCCTCACCGACGACACGGCTGACGACGCCGTGATGCTCATGCTCATGGTGGCGCGCCGGGGTGGGGAAGGCGACCGACTCGTCCGCGCCGGTGCCTGGACGGGGTGGGGGCCGACCCACATGCTGGGCACGCGCGTGAGCGGCAAGACGCTCGGCCTCATCGGGCTGGGCCGTATCGGCAGAGCCGTGGCACATCGTGCCCACCACGGTTTCGGGATGCGGGTGATCTTCCACGATCCCTACCCGCCACCTCCGGCGGTCGTTGCCGAGCTCGGCGCGGAGCCCAGGGGCAGCGTCGACGACGTGTTGCGCGAGGCGGACTTCGTATCGGTCCATTCGCCCGCGACACCGGAGACGCGTCACCTGATCGATGCGCGGCGGCTCGCCTTGATGAAACGCGGGGCGTTCCTGATCAACAACGCCCGGGGCGACATCGTCGACGAAGCGGCGCTGGTCGCTGCGCTGCAGCAGGGCACGATTGCGGGAGCGGGGCTCGACGTGTTCGAGCGCGAGCCCGCGGTGACACCAGACCTCCTGACGATGCAGAACGTCGTGCTGCTTCCCCATCTGGGCAGCGCCACGCACGAGACGCGGATCGCGATGGGCCTCCGCGCGTTCGAGAACCTCAAGGCATTCTTCGCCGGCTCGCCTCCGCGCGACCGCGTGGCGTGAGCGACGAGGACCTGGCCCGCACCGCGGGCCTCCTGCACGACTGTTTTCGCGACGTCATCCGCACGCATCAGCCGGAGATCGAGCACGTGCTCGCGGGCGAGCCTCTCGATCCGCGGGCGCCGCCCGAGCTCGTGGCCCGGGCGATTCAGGCGCAGGGCATGTGGTTCCAATTGTTGTCGATCGCCGAGCAGAACGCGGCCATGCGACAACGCCGCCAGAGCGAAGTCGCACGCGGGTACGACCAGCTGCGCGGCACGTTTGCCCAGGTCGTCTCGGCCGCGGCCCGGGGCGGCGTCGCGGCGGACGAGATGCGCGCCGTGGTCGCGAACCTGCGCGTGCGCCCCGTCATCACTGCCCACCCGACGGAAGCCAAGCGCGTCACCGTGCTCGAAAAGCATCGCCGCATCTACCGTCGGCTCGTGGACCTCGAGGCTCCCCGCTGGACCCCTCGGGAGCGCAACGCGCTGGTGGAAAACCTGCGGACCGAGATCGAGCTGCTGTGGCTCACCGGCGAGCTGCGGCTCGAGAAACCCACCGTCGAGCAGGAACTGGCGTGGGGGTTGTACTTCGTGCACGAGAACCTGTTCGACGTCGTGCCCGAGGTGGTGGACAAGCTGGAGCGCGCGTTGCGGCAGGCGTACCCGACGGAGCGCTGGCAGATGCCGCCGTTCTTCCAGTTCGGCTCCTGGATCGGCGGCGACCGGGACGGCAACCCCTTCGTCACGAACGACGTCACGCGTCGTGCCCTGTTCGAGAACCGCATCGCGAGCCTGCGACGCTACCGCCAGCGGATCGCCGATCTGCTGCGCGCCCTGAGCGTCACCGAGCGCGCCGCGCCGATCGCACCCGAGTTCCGTGAGGTGCTCGCCCGTGAGCTGGCGGCGTCCGGCGACGCCGAGCGGATCCAGCAGCGCAACCGGGGCGAGGTGTATCGGCAGTTCGTGACGTGCATGCTGCGCAAGCTCGACGCCACGCTGACCACCGCGGAACGGCGCGAGACCGCGCCCGAGACGACGGCATATCGGACGGCAGACGAGCTGATCGCCGACTTGCGCACCCTCGAGGACGGGCTCGTCGCAGCGCGGGGCGAGCGCGCCGCCGATCTCCTCGTCCGCCCGGTGCGCCGGGAAGTGGAAGCCTTCCGGTTCTCGACCTTCCGGCTCGACGTCCGCGACAACTCGCCGCGGGTCAACGGCGCGCTCGCGGCGCTGTGGCAGGCCCGCAACTCGGGCGACCCGCCGTCGCCGGCATCACCCGAGTGGCGCACCTGGCTGCAGAGCGAGCTGGCTCGCCCGCTGCGTCCCCCCGCGGACCGGCCGGCCCCGCCACCCGAGGCGCTCGAGACCATCGGCCTGTTCCGGTTGATTCACGAGGTGCGCGAATGCCTCGACCGCGAAGCGGTCGGCACCTTCATCCTGAGCATGACGCACGACGTGGCGGACATTCTCGGCGCGTATCTGCTCGCCAAAGAGGCGGGTCTGTTTGCGGACGCCGCCGGGGTGGAGAGCTGTACGCTCCCGATCGTGCCGCTGTTCGAGTCCATCGACGACCTGCGGCGCGCGCCCGAAATCGTGCGCGACCTGCTGCAGGTGCCGCTGGTGCGCCGCACGGTGCGTGCCCAGGGCGGCGTGTTCGAACTGATGATCGGGTACTCCGACTCGAACAAGGACGGCGGCTTCCTCGCATCCAACTGGGAGCTCGCCAAGGCTCAGCTACGGCTCACCCGGCTCGGCCGGGAGTGCGGCGTGCCGATTGCCTTTTTCCACGGCCGCGGCGGCTCGGTCAGCCGGGGAGGCGCTCCCACCGGGCGCGCCATCGCCGCCCAGCCCGCCGGCTCGATCCAGGGGCGGCTCCGCCTCACGGAACAGGGGGAGGTGGTGTCGTTCAAGTATGCAAACCGCGGTACCGCCGCCTACCAGGCGGAGCTGCTCGCGGCCAGCGTACTCGAGCATTCCCTCAAGTCCGAGCGCGAGCAGGGGCTCGTCCCCACAACGGAGTTCGACGAGGCGATGGAGGCCTTGTCGGGAGCCGCCCACGCGGCCTACCGGCGCCTGGTGGAGCACCCTCGTCTCGTGGACTACTTCCAGGCGGCGAGCCCCGTCGAGGAAATCGCGCTCCTGAACATCGGCTCCCGGCCCGCGCGCCGCACCGGCATCCGGACGCTCGCCGACCTGCGGGCCATTCCCTGGGTGTTCGCCTGGACGCAGAACCGCCACTTCATCCCCGGGTGGTACGGGTTGGGCACCGGTCTTGCGACATTTCTCGACGTGCGCGGGAGCCGGGGCGAAGCGCTGCTCAAGCGGATGTTCAGCGACTTCCGACTGTTTCGGCTGATCATGGACGAAGTCGAGAAAACGCTTGCCTACGTCGACCTCGAGCTCGCACGGGGGTACGCCGAGCTGGTCGCCGATCCGTGGCTGCGCCAGGAGATTTTTTCGCTGGTCACCGACGAATACCATCGGACGGTCGCCGTCGTGCGGCGCCTCACCGGCTGCACCGCGCTCGCGGACCGCTTCCCCCACTTCCGCCAGCGGCTGGCGAACCGCTTGCCCACGCTGAACCAGGTGAACCGCCAGCAGATCGAGCTGTTGCGGCGCCATCGCGCGACGTCGGCCGAGAAGCCGCCGGAGGATGAGCTCGCGGCCCTGCTCTTGTCCATCAATTGCATCGCGGCGGGGTTCGGAACTACTGGTTGACAGCCCCAAGGCGTAAGCCTTAAGCCTTGCGGCTTGCGGCTATATTTCGCCCATGCACGACTCTCTCTATTTCACCGATCACCACTTTCAAGTGCGCGACATGGTGCGCGACTTCGCGCAGCAGGTCGTGAAGCCGAGCGCCCGCCGCTACGACCTGGCGAGCGAGTTCCCCTGGGATAACGTGCGACAGATGGCCGACCTCGGGCTGTTCGGCATTCCGTGGCCGGAGGAGCTGGGAGGGTCCGGCATGGACTACCTCTCCTACATCATGGTGATCCACGAGCTCGCGAAGGTCGACGCGAGCCACGCCATCACCGTCAGCGCCCATACCACGTTGGGCACGTCGCCCATCATGGACTTCGGCACACCGGAGCAGAAGCAGCGCTACGTGCCGCTCCTCGCCGCCGGGAAGGTCTTGGGGGGGTTTGGGCTGACCGAGCCCGGCGCGGGGTCGGACGCCGGGGGCACGAGCACCGTGGCGGAGGAGAAAGGCGACCATTACGTCCTGAACGGCTCTAAGATCTTCATCACCCATGCCGGCGTCGGCGAGATCTTCGTCGTGACCGCCCGGACCGATCCCGCCGCCCAAAAAACCCGGGGCATCACCGCATTCATCGTGACCAAGGACACCACCGATCTCGAGGAAGCGAAACGGGTCGGCGTGGGCCACGATGCGGCGCTCCCCAAGTGTCGCGGCGTGATGGCGGCGAAGAAGGAGGACAAGCTCGGCTGGCGGGCGTCGGATACCCGTGAGCTGGTGCTGCAGGACGCGATTGTCCCGAAGGAGAACGTCCTCGGGCCCGTGAACAACGGCTTCCGGCAGTTCCTCCACACCCTGGACGGCGGTCGCATCGGCCTGGGCGCGCTCGCGCTAGGGCTAGCCGAGGGCGCGCTCGAGGAATGTCTCCGCTATACGACGACCCGGCGGCAATTCGGCAAGCCGATCGCCAGCTTCCAGGGCGTTCACTTCGCGCTCGCCGACATGGCGACCGAAATCGAGGCGGCCAAGCACCTCGTGTATCACGCGGCGTGGCTCAAGCAGCACCGCCGGCCGTTCAAGCAGGAGGCGGCGATGGCGAAGCTCTTCGCCTCCGAGCTCGCCATGCGTGCCACCACCAAGGCCGTCCAGCTGCACGGCGGGTACGGCTATACGACGGATTATCCGGTCGAGCGGATGATGCGGGACGCGAAGATTTGCGAGATCGGCGAAGGCACGAGTGAAATCCAGCGCATCGTGATCGCCCGCCAGCTGCTCGGCGACGTCGTCGACTAGCCCGCGCTAGGGAACCGTCATTCCAAGGTTGCGGACCAAGAAGGCAAACCGGTCCGCCTGCTCCTCGATCAGCTTGCTCGTGGGCTTGCCGGCCCCGTGCCCGGCCTTCGTCTCGATCTCGATCAACACCGGCTGTGACCCCACCTGCGCTGCCTGCAGCGCCGCCGTGAACTTGAAGGAGTGCCCCGGCACGACGCGATCGTCGTGATCGGCGGTGGTGACCAACGTGGCCGGGAAGCGCGTGCCCGCCCTGATGTTGTGCAGCGGCGAATACTTGTAGAGATAGGGGAACTGCGCCGCGCTGTCCGCCGAGCCGTAGTCCGTCACCCACGCCCAGCCGATCGTGAACTTGTGGAACCGCAGCATGTCCATGACCCCCACGGCTGGCAGAGCCGCGCCGAACAGCTCCGGGCGCTGCGTGATGACGGCGCCCACGAGCAGGCCGCCGTTCGACCCGCCGGCGATCGCGAGCTTGGCGGGAGACGTGTACCGCTGGGCGATCAGGTACTCCGCCGCGGCAATGAAGTCGTCGAACACGTTCTGCTTCTTCTCGTGCATGCCGCCCTGATGCCACTCCTCACCGTATTCCCCGCCGCCGCGCAGGTTGGGCACGGCGTACACGCCGCTCATCTCGAGCCACGCGAGCATCGCCACGGAGAAGGCCGGCGTGAGGCTGATGTTGAAGCCGCCGTAGCCGTAGAGGTACGTCGGATTCGAGCCGTCGAGCGTGAGTCCCTTCTTGTACGTGATGAACATGGGGACCCGCGTGCCGTCCTTGCTCGTGTAAAACACCTGCTTCGTCTCGAACCGGGACGGATCGAAGTCGATGGTGGGCGCCTTGAAGACACTCGTCGCGCCGGGCTTGAAGGCGTAACGGAAGATCGTGGTGGGATAGAGGAAGGACGTGAAGGCGTAGAACATCTCGTCGTCCTTGCGCTCGCCGCTGATCGACCCGATCGACCCGAGCGTGGGGAGCTCCAGGTCCTGCAGCATCCTCCCATCAAGCGCGAACAGGCGCAGCCGGGAGGAGGCATCGTGCATGTAGTTCGCCACGAACGTGTCGTGGATGATTTGCACCCCCTCGAGCACGTCCTGCCCCTGGGGAATGAGCTCCCGCCACCGCCCGCGCTCGGGATGGCGGGTGTCGATGGCGATGACACGCTTGCGGGGCGCGTCGAGGTCGGTGAGGAAATAGAACACGGGGCCGTCGTTCCCCACGAACGCGTAGCTCGCATCGAAATCGTCCAGCAGCCGCACCACCTCGCCGGTGATCTGCGGATGCCTCGGATCCTTCAGGTCGCGGAAATAGACGCGGTTCCGCCGGTCCGTCCCGAGCCAGACGGTGAGCACGGCGTAGCGGCCGTCGTCCGTCACCTCGGCGTTCATCCCCCAGTCGGGCTGGTCGGGCCGCTCGTACACGAGCACGTCCTGTGCCTGATCCGTGCCGAGGCGATGATAGTAGAGCCGCTGGAAGCGGTTCACGTCGGTGAGCGCCTTGTCGGTCGGCTCCGGGTAGCGGCTGTAGAAAAAGCCCGCCCCATCCTTCGTCCACGACGCTCCGGAGAACTTGATCCACTTGAGATGATCGGGCAGGTCGCGCGCAGTGACGACGTCGCGCACGCGAAACTCCTCCCAGTCGGACCCGCTCGCTGCCGTGCCATACGCGAGCAACCGCCCGTTGTCGGAGACCGCCAGCGTCGAGAGCGCCACGGTCCCGTCTTCGGAGAGGATGTTCGGATCGAGCAGCGTCTCGGGGGTCGCCTCGAGCGACGCCTGTGTGTATAGGACCGACTGATTCTGCAGCCCGTCGTTCTTGAGGAAGAAGTAGCGGCCCGCCTTCCGGAACGGCGCGCCGTACTTCGGATAGTTCCAGAGCTTCGTGAGCCGCTCGCGGATCGTGGCGCGCGCGGGGATCTCCGCGAGATAGGCGGCGGTGAGCCGGTTCTGCGCCTCGATCCAGGCGCGGCTTTCGGGCGAATCCGGGTCCTCGAGCCAGCGGTAAGGGTCCGGGACTTGGGTCCCGTGGTAATCGTCGACGACATCGCTCTTGCGAGCAGCCGGATACTGGAGTGTCTGGGCCGGAGCGGGCACGGCGGTCGTGAACATACCTGTCAGGAAGAGACCCCCCGCGAGGGAACGAACGAGAGAAGTGGTCATTTGCCTGATAAATCTCGGGACAGTTGACGTAAGTTGCAAGCCCACTTATATTTAGAGTATGCATTGGATGGCAGGTCTGTCCGCGCTTCGCGGCGTCATCCCCACGCCGCCCGCAGGCGACCGCTCCAATCGGTTCAGCTCATCCTCAGCCGATCTGCTTGGCATGAGTTCTTGCTGGAACAATCGTAGGATCCCGACCGGCTGTTGGCCGACCGGGGTCGAGGGCACTTGCTTTGAAACGGGAAATTCTCATCAGCGGGAACGCACGCGAGACTCGCGTCGCGATCCTGGAGGACGACCGCCTTGTTGAGCTCTTGGTGGATCGTCCGGATGCCCGCCGCATGGTGGGCGACATCTACCTCGGCACGGTCGAGGCCGTGCTTCCGGGGATACAGGCCGCGTTCGTCAACATCGGAGCGGAAAAGAGCGCCTTTCTCCACGCCTCGGATCTGATCGAGGCGGAAGACGAAGACGAGCCGTCCGATCACGACGACGACAACGGCAACGGTGGCGGGAGCGGCGCGGGAAACGGCGGCACCCGTTCGGGCCGGCGCCGGTTGCCTAACATTGCGGACGAGCTGAAGCGCGGCGAAGCCAGAATCGTCCAGGTCATTAAAGAACCGATCGGCACCAAGGGACCGCGCGTCACCGCGCAGATCTCTCTCGCCGGGCGGTTCCTCGTTTATATGCCGTTCGCCTCCAAAGTCGGCGTCTCCCGCAAGATTGAAAACAGAGAACAGCGCGCCAAGCTGCGTGAGATGGTCTCGAAGCTCGTTCCCAAGGATCCGGGCGCGGGCGGATGGATCATCCGCACCGTCGCCGAGGACCTGACGGAGCAGAGCTGCAAGCGGGAAATCGAGCACCTCTACGGCCTGTGGAAGAAAATCAAGCGCAAGTCGGGCTCGGTCCGGGCGCCCGCACTGCTGCAACGGGAGACGTCGCTCACGCGCGGCATCATTCGCGACCTCTTCTCCGACAAGGTCGACTCGCTGCTGGTCGATTCGAAGGTGCTGCACACTGAAGTGGTGCAGTACCTGAAGCAGATCGACCCCGACTTGCTCGACCGGGTGAAGCTGTACCAGGCCGAGACCGCGCTGTTCGACGAGTACGACATCGAAGCGGAGATCCGCAGTCTCTTCAAACCACGGGTGGAGCTCCCGACCGGCGGCTACCTGATCATCCAGCCGACCGAGGCCCTCACCTCGATCGACGTGAACACGGGTCGCTACACGGGCAAGAAGGACCCCGAGAGCACGATCCTGAAGACCAACGTCGAGGCGGCGCGGGAGGTGGCGCGCCAGCTGCGGCTGCGCGACATCGGCGGCATCATCGTCGTGGACTTCATCGACATGGAATCCCGCGGCAACCGGGACAAGGTGCTCCAGGAACTGCG
>DASQAM010000253.1:0-5500 GCA_035635735.1 Gemmatimonadales bacterium
AAGGCCGGTCCGGGCGTCACGATCCAGGCCTCGGGCGGGATCACGCCGGAGACCGCGCGCGCATACGCCGAGGCTGGTGCGACGCTCATCTCCATCGGCGCGCTCACGCACTCCGCTCCGGCGGTGGCGATGACGTGCCACATTGCCGTTGACACGCCACGACCCGCTCTCTAGGTTGCCCTTTCACATGCGCACGGCGCCGATGTGTTGTCCGATGTGTTGTCGCAACCGCCACCCACAAGGTTGGACGGACATCTCGGCGCACCCAGTGATGACCTGAGGACTCGCTAAGCCTCCTCGCCTCCTGAGCCGCTCCCAGGCCCGGCCACCCCAGCGTGGTCGGGTTTTTTGTTTGCGGGATCACCTCAACGACACGGCGAATAACGATGGATGTGACTTCAAGCGCAATCGCCCTGATTCTTATCACGCTCGTCGCCGCTACAGTCAACGGCGCACTCGGCTACGGATTCTCCTCGATCAGCGTACCGGTGGCGCTGCTATTCTACACGAATCGAGTGCTCAATCCGGCGCTCGTGTGGGTCGAGATGGTGCTGAACGCCTACGTCCTCTGGGTCAACCGGGCGAGCGTCCCACATGTTTGGCGTCGGGTGGTCCCGATGATCGTCGGCCTGGCACCCGGCGTGGCCCTCGGGACCTCGCTGATGCACCGCGTGCAGCCAGCCTGGCTCAAGCTGGCGACGTTCATCGTGCTGCTGCCGCTGATTCTCCTGCAGGCAGCCGGATTTCGCAGACCGATCAGGGATGAGCGCCGCGCCGGGCTGTTGTTCGGAGGCGGCCTGGGGGTGTTGTACTCCGTTACCACGATCTCTGGCCCGCCCCTGGCGGTGATGTTGAGCAACCAAGGGCTCACAAAACAGGACTTCCGCGCGGGGCTCGGACTCGTCCGACTCGCAGAATCGACGTTTACCGCCCTGGCCTACTACTTCGCCGGTATGTTTTCAATCGAGAGCGCGGGCCTGCTTCCCTTCATTCTCCCGAGCCTGGTCGTCGGCATCCCGCTCGGCGTCCGGCTCATACGCCAGGTGCGCCCCGAGACGTTCAGGCGTGTGTGCATGAGCTTCGACGCGTGGGTCGTCGGTTTTGGCATCTCGACACTACTGCGACAGCTTCACGTCATCGAGACCAACGCGGCCTACTCGGTCCTGGCCCTAGTGGGCCTGATCGACTTCTGGCTGCTGTATCGCTTCTTCCGCCAGCAGCCGCTGGGGGCCATTGCGACCGGCCCCCAGCCGGCTCCCCAAACTCAGTAGAGGTACGCCACGGCCAACGCCACGCTGACCTGATCTTTCTTGCCGCGGAACGCCGCCAGCGTGGACCGGTCGTACCGCAGCTCGGGCCGCACCACCGCGCTGGGCCACGCCTTGATGTTCAGCGTCGCCGTCCCGCTGCCGAACTTCTGTCCGGTGTTCGCGGGGAAGCCCAGCGTGCCGTTCGAGCGGGCCCCGTTCTCGTCATTGATGTAGTCGCCGCGCAGCGCCAGACCAACGGTGCCGCTGAAGTCGTACGTGACCCACGCGCCGAGGGCCCACCATTTGGCGTCCTGCGTCGGGTCGGCCAGCGCCGCGTTCGCCTGCTCGGTGCCGTAATCGCCCTGTAGCCAAACGGCCGCGTTGCCGAGCTTGCGCCACAGCAATGCCTCGAAGCCGTAGCGGTTGGCGTTATTGTTTCCGGCCTCCTCAGGGCCCCAGTAGCCGGTCAGCCCGAGCGACGAAAGGGCATTGGGATAGAGGCCGACGCGAGCCATCAACGACTTGCGGCCGTTGTTGTCCGACACCTGGTCCCAGCCATTGATGACGCGGAACTGCACGTCCACGTAATTGTTGAACTTCGTTTCGACGCTGAGCCCGGTGCCCGTGAAATTCTCCACGTAGATGAACTGGTTGCCCTCAGACCAGTTGGGGTTGGCGATTGTCTCGATCACCTCGAGGCCGAGCAGCGTGGGAATCCGCCCCACCTTGAACTGCAGGCCGTTCCCGCTGGCCGTCGGGACGTTCAGGGTCACGTACAGGTGCGGCAGGTCGGCCGGGGTCGAGGGGCCGAAGAAGCCGCCGGATTGAATCACCGTCGCGTCCTGGCCGACCAGCAGCTCGGTGTGGAACCCGGCGCTGAACTTCGCCGGGTCGTACGGCTTGTCGAGCACGACCGCGAGCGCGTTGAGCATGAAGCGGTTCTGCAGCCGGTCGTACAGCCGTCCTACGATCGCCGAGTCCCCCACGCTCCGGCCAGAATAGGAGTACGACCCCTGGGCGAAGCCAGTCAGCTTGAAGCCAGCCCACGTCGTCTCCAGATGGTTCACGGGAGGCGGTGGTGGATCGGGCTTTTTCGCCGCCGAATCGACCGGGGCCGGCGCGCCGCTCTGGGCGCGAAGCATCCCTGGAGCGGTGAGGCAGACGCCCACGAGGGCCGCTAGCGCTAGACTGCGTCTTTGCACTCTCATACCGCGGCCTCCTTCAGGACAGCTGTGATGAGTTTCATCAGACCGCCTCCGGCTCTGGTTCAAGGTGTCCAACGCCGCGGGAAGCTGTCTCGCTGAGGATCACCGCCGAGCCGATTTCGTGCGTGTCGGGATAGGCCAGGGCGCCCATCTCCGGCAGGTCGAGTCCGAGCTCTTCAACGTGCGGCGACACACGGTGGCCGCCGACGACGAACGCCGTGACCTTATAGGCGACGAACGCCATGGCGCCCACCCCCACGACGTTGGCGACGCCGCCGATGGCTTGGGCGACGAACTGACTCGCATCGCCGTAGAACAGCCCCCGCACCGCCCCGTTCACGCCGTTCCACCCGTCCCCATACGTGCCATCGGCGAGGAGCCCCAGCGCCAGGATGCCCCACAACCCGTTCACCCCGTGTACCGAGATCGCGCCGACGGGGTCATCGATGCGCAGCTTGCCGTCGATGAAAAACACCGCAACGCAGACCAATACGCCGGCTATTCCGCCAATCAGCACCGCCGACGGCGCAGTCACGAACGCGCACGGCGCCGTGATGGCCACCAACCCTGCAAGCGTGCCGTTGGCCATCATCGAGGGATCGGGCTTGCCGTACTTGAACCACATGTACAGCATCGACGTGATCCCACCCGCCGCCCCAGCCAGCATCGTATTCGTCGCGATGACCCCGATGCGCAGGTCTGACCCCGCCAGCGTCGAGCCGGCGTTGAACCCGAACCATCCGAACGCGAGAATGAACGTCCCGATCAGCGCCATCGGGATGTTGTGACCGGGGATCGCGTTGACGCTGCCGTCGGCGTTGTACTTCCCGCGGCGCGGACCCAAGAGCGCGGCCGTGACGAACGCCATCACGCCCCCGGTCATGTGCACCACCGAGGAGCCCGCGAAATCCACGTGTCCGTGCCCCAGCCCGAGGTTCTTGCCGAGCATCGCAAGCCACCCGCCGCCCCAGGTCCAGTTGGCGTAGATCGGGTAGATGACCGCGCCCACGAAGACGCTGAACACTGCGAACGCCGAGAACCTCCACCGCTCGGCCAGCGCCCCGGTCGGGATCGTGGCCGCGGTATCCATGAAGACCATCTGGAACAGGAAATACGCGAACACAGGTGCCGTGTACGCCACGCCGGTGAGAAAGAACCCGGTGCCTCCGAACAGGCCCCACTCCTTGCCGGCGATCGTGATGGAGACCTCGTGCGCCAGCTTGTCGTAGCCGCCCAGCGTCCCGAGTGGTCCCACGCCGCCCGCCTGGAGCGCGAAACCGATCGCCCAGTAGGCAAGCATCGCAATGCCGTAGACCATGAAGTTCATGGTGATCGTGTGTGCGGCGTTCTTGGCGCGCGTGAACCCCGTCTCGACCATCGCGAACCCGGCCTGCATGAACATCACGAGAAACCCAGCCACCAACGTCCACACGAAGTTGATCGCCACCGTATTCGCCGCCGAGGCGGCGCTCGCAGCCTTGGCGAGCGAGTCCGCCGCCGGCACACCTTGCCCAGCCACTACCAGCGGGCACGCCAGAGTCATCAGCAGGCCAAGACCGACCGAGCGTCTCATACGACCTCCCAGTGAGGGTTCACACGATGCATCCATGCTACAGAATTCGCGCAAAACTTGCATAAATCGTCGTACACTGCGCTACTACCCAATCGGGTGGTGTGCATCAGTGTCGCAAGAATCGTGCAGATTCTGCAGGTTTCTGCGTACATCGGTGCGCCGTGTGAGTCCCCGACCCCGCCGCCCCGTTCCGCTTGACACGGTCAGCGGCCCGCGGGCAGCTTTCCGCTCGACCATGGTCCTTCAGCCATCCCTGCCCTCCGGAGCCTGTTCCCTCCACCCGCACCGCGGCCGGCCTCAGCCGGCCGGCCGAAAGCGGGCGTGTATCACGCCACGGTAGTCGTTCGTCGGTCAGCTTCCCTACATTCGATGCGTCAACCGTAGAGCGCGGCGCGGCGCTTGCCCGACGCGGAAGAGGTCTCCAGAGGTGAGTCCGTGAGTGAGTCGACGGTCCTCAAGTTCGGCGGTACCTCCGTCGCAAACGCCGAGGCGTTGGGCCGGGTAGCGAGCCTCGTGCGCCGCGCGCAACGCCGCACGCGGCCTGTCGTCGTCGTGTCGGCGCTCGCCGGGGTCACCGATGCGTTATTCGCGGCCGCCGATGCGGCGGCGAACGGCGACGTAGAAGGCACGCGGCCGCAGCTCGATGCCCTGCTCGAGCGCCACGCGGAGATCGCGGGGCGGCTGGCCCGTCCGGAAGGCGCCAGCGGGATCGGGACCGTGCTCGAGCGGGCGCGGGGGGAGATCATGAATCTGCTCGAACGGGTCGCCGAAGAGCCGGAGCGCCGGCCGGCGCTGCGCGACGAGATCGCCTCGTACGGCGAGCGGCTGTCGGCAGCGCTCGTGACCGCCGTGCTCCTCGCCGCCGACGTGCCGGCCCGGTACGTGGATGCACGCCACTGTCTCATCACCGACGCGTCTCACGGTCGGGCGACTCCCCTGCTCCCAGACACGGAGCAGCGTACGCTGGCGGAGCTCGCCCCCCTGCTGGACCGGGGTCTGGTCCCGGTGCTGGGTGGCTACATCGCGGCGACGCTCGAGGGCGTGACGACCACCCTGGGCCGGGGCGGCTCCGACTATAGTGCGGCCCTAGTGGGCGCAGCCGTCGCGGCCAGAGAAATCCAGATCTGGACCGACGTGAGCGGGGTGCTCACGGCCGACCCCCGAGTCGTACCCGGGGCGCGCACGGTCCCCAGCCTTTCCTACGCCGAGGCCGCCGAGCTCGCCTATTTTGGGGCCAAGGTGTTGCACCCCAAGACGATCCAACCGGCCATGGACCGCGAGATCCCGGTGCGGATCTGCAACTCGCATTCGCCCGGAGATCCGGGGACTCTGGTGACCACCCAAGGGGAGGCCCGCGCGGGCGCCGTGAAGGCCATCGCGCACAAGACCGGGGTCACGGTGCTGCAGATCAGCTCGACGCGCATGCTGGGCGCCTACGGCTTCCTGCGCGGGTTATTCGAGGTGTTCGAGCG
>DASQAM010000254.1:0-11003 GCA_035635735.1 Gemmatimonadales bacterium
CACCGCGACCCCGTGGAGACTCTGTTCGACATCGTGCTCGCGGAGGGCGGCCACCGCACCGATGCGGTGTACGCGGTCATGGACGAGCCCGACGTCCAGGCCGCGATTAAGACATGGTGGGTGGCCGTGAACACGGACTTCGGCGGCGTGGCTCCGGACGGCCCGTTCGGTACGCAGTCCGCTCACCCCCGTGCATACGGCACGTTCGCCCGCATCCTCGGCCACTATTCGCGCGACCTGAAGCTCTTCCCGCTCGAGTTCGCGGTCCATAAGATGACGGCGTTGGCGGCCCAGCGGGTCGGGCTGTCCGACCGCGGGCTGCTCAAGTCCGGCCTGGCGGCCGACATCACGGTGTTCGATCCCGCCACTGTGGCCGACAAGGCGACGTTCGAGCAGCCGCATCAGCCCTCGGTAGGGTTTGCGTACGTGTTTGTGAACGGACAGAAGGTCCTGGACCACGGGAAGGTCACGGCGGCGCGGCCCGGCCGCGGCCTGCGCGGGCCGGGATACGTGCCGCCGGAGCAGCGCGGCAAGAAGTGACGCTCGGGCGGCTGGTGCTGGCGTGGATCCCCGTGGCCGTGTGGTTCACGCTCGCGACGTTTCTGGCCATTCCTATAGTGGTGGCGGCGCTCTCCAAACCCGCCGGTCAATCCGGCGTGTCCGTCGGATGGTCGGTCCCCTATGCGAGGTCCTTATTCAAGTGGCGGCTGGTCGAGGCCGCGGTGCTCACCCTGTTCGCTTCTCTGTGGTTCGACTCGCTCGGGAGCGGGGGTTGGTGGCTGCTGTTCCTGCTTGTCGGAGCCTTGGCGGTGATCCCCGAGTGGCTTCGTTTGCTCTGGCGCGCCGAGGTTCCGCGTGCCGCCCTGCTCGCCGGAGTCTGCGCCGACCTCGCTCGCTATGTCGTCGCCGGCGCCATTCTCGCCTGGAGATTGAGATAGAGTATCTTCGGTAGACTGATGTCTACCGAACCCATGACCGCCATCCGGCTGACGCGCTACTCGCACGGCGCGGGCTGAGCCTGCAAGCTCGGGTCATCCGAGTTGGCGCAGGTCTTGCGCCACGTGCCGGTCGCGACGGATCCCCGGATCCTCGTCGACGCCTCGAGCCGCGACGACGCCGCCGTCTTCCGGATGGCGCCCGATCGCGCGATCGTGGCGACGGTGGACTTTTTCACACCCATCGTGGACGATCCCTACGACTTCGGGCGCATTGCCGCGACCAACGCGTTCTCGGACATCTACGCCATGGGCGCGACGCCGCTGTTCGCCCTCAACCTCGTGGGGTGGCCGCGCGACGGGCTCCCGTTCGACTTGTTGGGCGAGGTGCTGCGCGGCGGGGTGGACGTGACGCGCGCGGCGGGCGCCTTCCTCCTGGGCGGGCACTCGGTGGACGACCCCGAGCCCAAGTACGGCATGACGGTCATTGGTGAAGTGCATCCGGATCGCATCGTGACCAACGCCGGCGCGCGTGCGGGCGATGCCCTGGTGCTCACGAAGCCGATCGGCACGGGGGTACTGACCACGGCGCTGAAGCGCGACCTCCTCACTGAGGCCGATGTGGCACCCGCCGTCGCGGCGATGACCACGCTGAACGCCGGCGCGGCGCGCGCGATGCTCGGTGTCGGAGTGCACGCCGCGACCGACGTCACCGGGTTCGGCCTGCTGGGCCACCTGCGGACGTTGCTCGAGGCGAGCGGGGCGGCGGCGGAGGTACGCGCAGCCGCCGTCCCGCTCCTGCCGCGCGCGGCCGAGGCGGCCGGGCGCGGGGCCATCCCGGGCGGCACCGAGCGGAATGTCGCCAGCGTCGCCGACGCGGTCAGCTTCGCGGCCGGCGTGGACCAGACGGCACGCCTGCTTCTCGCGGATGCCCAGACCTCGGGCGGGCTCCTGATCGCCGTGGCGGCGGAGCGGGCGGACGCCCTCGTGGCGGCGCTCCAGCGTGAAGCGACTCCGGCGGCGGCGGTGATCGGGCGGGTGGTGGCCGGGACGCCAGGCGCAATCGCCGTGGGGTGACCGAGCCGTGAAGAGCGCGATCCGCGAGTTCCGCAGTCTCACCCCCGACGCGCTCGATGCGCTCGAGCGCGCGGTACGGGAGCGGCGCCGGGTAGCGCTGCGGCGCCGCGGGACGGAGTATGTGGTTGTCGCCGAGGGGCTGAATACGCTGGAGCGCGACGAGGCGCTGGAGGGGAGGCTGCCGATGACGGGTGAGGTGCTGGCGTTTCCGCTGCGCGAGCTCGAGTCGTTCGCGGTGCTACCGTAGCCGTGTTCACGCGTCTCTTGGTGGGACTCGACGGCAGCCCGCGGGCCGATGCGGCGTTCGAGCAGGCGGTCCTGCTCGGGAAACGGTTCGGCAGCACCATCATCGTGGCCTACGTGCGCGAGCGCCACGGGCACCAGGTCGACGGCGCCGCCATGCTCGACCGGGCGCGCGAGCGGGTGCTCGCGGCGGGCCTGCAAGTCGAGGCGACCGAGCTGACCGGCGAGGCGGACGTGGAGCTCGCCGAGCTCGCCAAGACGGTGGACGCCGTGCTGGTGGGCCGACGCGGGGTGACCACCAAGGGCGGCGCCCTCGGTCCAACGGTGACCTCGCTCATCCGCATCGCCGAGCGGTGCGTGATCGTGTGCGGCGGGCTGCCCTCGCCGATGCAATCGATCGCGGTCGCGTTCGACGGGCGCGACACGAGCCGCCGGGCCCTCGAGCGCGCGGTGCAGTTCGCCACCGTGGCCGGCAGCACGGTTCATCTCATCCATGCAAGCGACGATCGCGAAGCCGGGCTCCAGGTCGTGGGCGTGGCGGAGGCGACGCTCTCGATGCAGCGCGTGGCGTTCGTCACGCACGTGGAAGCGGGAACGCCGGGGGAAGTCGTGGCCCGGGTCATCAAGCGGATCCGCTGCGACGCGCTGTTCGCCGGCGCGCACATGAGTCACGTCGAGGGCCGGCCCAGCGCCGTGGTCGTATCGCACGCGGAGGAGATCCTGCGGCACACCGACATTCCGGTTGTCATCCAGCCCTGACATGGCCGGCGCGCCCAAGGGGGGGCCCCGGGTCCTGGTCCACGCCGACGAGAGCTGTCTGGGCAACGACAGCTCCAAACCGAGCCCGGGTGGGAATGCCGCGCTGATCGAGGCGCCCGCCGGGGACAGCGTGGCGCGCTGGGACTTCTACGAATCCTCGCCACAGACGACCAACAACAAGATGGCCCTGGCCGGGGCGATTGCTACCTTGGAATGGATCCGCCGCCAGTGGAAGCACGCCCACGTCGTCTACGTTTCCGACTCGCAGTACCTCGTCAAGGGGATGCGCGAGTGGGTGGTGGGGTGGGAGGCCCGCGGCTGGAAGCGCAAGGGCGGCGTGCTCGAGAACCAGGAGCTGTGGAAGAAGCTCGTGCAGGCCGCGGCGGCGCACCAAGTCGAGTGGCGTTGGATCGAGGGCCATGCGGGGCACGCGAAGAACGAATACGCCGACACCCTCGCGAACCGAGCCGCGGAGCGTCAGGAGCGCTCCAACGGGCTGGTGCCGTCGGCGTTCGACACCTGGCTCGCCCAGGAGCGCGCCCGCGGGCGCTACGGGGACTACGATCCCGATCAGGAGCTGCATGAGCGTCTTTAAGGACGGGGTGCCGGCCAATACGCACTTCCTCAACGTGCTGCCCGACGGCGCGGCTGCGCCGCCGGTCGACCGCATACCGTTGTACGAGGTGTACATGCGCATGGCCGAAGAGCTGGCGAAGCGCTCCACGTGCGCACGGCTGCAGGTGGGGACCGTCGTGACGGACCAGGTGCTCGAGAACGTGCTCGCGATCGGTTACAACGGCAACGCTCGCGGGTTGCCTAACAAGTGCGATTCGGCCGTGCCGGGGAGCTGTGGCTGCATTCATTCGGAGATGAATGCGCTCGTGAAAGCGCCCGGCAGCGTGCGCGACAAGGTCGTGTTCGTGAGCGCCTCGCCCTGCGTGATGTGCGCGAAGTTGATCATCAACTCAGGCGTGACGCACGCCTTCTACCGGAAGGCATACCGCGATCCCTCGGGCATCGAGGTGCTGCAGCAGGGAGGCGTCGTTCCCGTCCTGTACGACAAGTGGGTTCGCGAATGGCGCTAGGTCGAATGCGGAATGCGGAGTGCGGAATTGAAAGGTTGCCGTCCATCGAACGTCCTTGGGTCAGGGAGGATCCGTCATGAAACGTGTCTCGTTGGCGCTACTCGCGCTCGCGGCCGCCGCGCCATTGCACGGGCAATCGCTCTTGTACCGCCCGCCCAACCTCGGCGGGACCTGGGTGCCCGACGGTGGCGTCGTGCAGTTCAATTTCGTGCACCGCTTCTACGTCAGCCCCGGACCCTCTCACGCGGTCGTGAATTTTCCGAACTTCACGATCGCGGCCGGCTTCGGGCACCAGATCGCGTTCGGAACGAGGTTCGCCACTCGCTCCCTGCTCGTTGGATCTGGAAATGGCGCATTGTCGAGCAATGAGACCGAGGTCTACGGGCGCTGGCGGATCCATGGCACCGAAGGTCGACCAGGCCTCGGGGTGGCGGTCACACCAGCGTACAATCTTCTGGCAAAGAGCGTGGACGGCGAGGTCGCGGTAGACTGGACTCGTGGAGGCCTCACGCTGCACGGCGCGGCACGCGCCATGTCACGCCGTCTTGGCGAGTCGGGGAACGCGGCAACTGCTTTCGCGGGCGGCTTCAACGCGCGTGTGAATCCGTACATCGGGGTGAGCGCCGATGTCGGGTCGTTCGTCAGCCCCACGGTGCGAGCCGCCTGGAGCGCCGCGATCAACCTCCTGATCCCCGGCTCTCCGCACACCTTCTCCCTTCAGGTCAGCAACGCCCCGAGCAGCTCGATTCAGGGCGCTTCCGAGGGCATCGCGAGCCCCAAGAACATTCTGTACGGCTTCGAGTTCACGATCCCGCTGCACCTGAAACGCTTCGCTCCCTGGTTTCACGGCTCCCCCAAGCCCGTCGCCCTCGGCGCATCCGGCGCCGCGATCGCCGCGGAAGTCGCCATGGCCGCCGTGAAGTTCGCGGGCGAGACTGTCACCGTCTCCGCCGGGCAGGCGGTGCGATGGACCAACCGCGACCCTCTGGAGCACACCGTCACATTCGACGGCGCCGAGCCGGGGTCGCCGCCGATTCCCCCGAACGGGTCGTACGTCCACCGCTTCGACAAGCCGGGCACGTACACCTACCACTGCACGCCGCATCCCTTCATGAAGGGCGTAGTCGTCGTGAAATGACGGACGACCTGGATCGCTTGTTCGAGCGGTTGGTGAGCGTCCTGGCCGACGACGCGCCGGGGCGGCTCGCGGTACCGTTCCCCGCGGCCGAAGTGTACGAGCGGCTCGTGCCCTACCGCTCGAACCGCTCGATCCTCAGGGTGGCGACGCATCAAGACTATGAGATGGCGGTGCTGCGACTGCTCGCGGGCGAGCGCGGCTACACGTCGCTCGAGCCGGCCGAGGTACAGGACGCGCTGCGGCGCGAAGTCGGGGAGTCGAATCCCGACACCACCCTGTTCCGCCAGTTCCCCGACGCGATCCTGAGCCTCAACCGCCTCGCCGCGGAGCGGTTCCTGCGGGGGGACCGGGCCTACGCACCGCCACCGCCGCACCCGCCGGCGCCACCGCCCGAATCGCTCGAGGCGGCCGATGGGGAGGAAGATCGGACCGAAAAGCCGCCGCTCGCAGGTGCGGCGTTCGAGCTCGCCGAGCAGAGCGAGACGGCCCGCCAGTGCCCCTACTGCGGCGAGACGCTCCCCGGCAGCCGCAAGGTGAACTTCTGTCCGCAGTGCGGGCAGCCGCCTTCGGGAGAGCTGCGCTGCCCCGCGTGCGGTGGTGAGATGGACGTGGGCTGGCGTTACTGTGTGAGCTGCGGACGCGCCACGGGCTTTGAGTGAAACACGACCATCGCATCGCCGTGATCCCGGGAGACGGGATCGGCCCCGAGGTCATCGCGGCGGCGCTCGGGCCGATCGAGAAGGCCGCCGCCAATCACCGCTTCAGGCTCGAACTCGAGCGCCTCCCCTACGGCGCCGATCACTACCTCGCGACGCGCGAGACGCTCCCGGAGGCGGCGTTCCGCCACCTGCGCGACGACGTAGACGCGATCTTCCTCGGGGCGATCGGCGACCCCAGAGTCCCCGGGAACGAGCATGCCCGTGACATCTTGCTCGGCCTGCGCTTCAAGCTCGACCTGTACATCAATTTCCGGCCGGTGCAGCTGCTCCACTCCGATCTCACACCGCTGCGCGGCACCGATCGTCGCATCGACTTCGTCATCTTCCGCGAGAACACGGAGGGCGTCTACCTCGGCCGCGGCCGCATCGCGGGGAACGACTACGTGGCCGAGGAGGTCAATACCGCGGCGGGGGTCGAGCGCATCATCCGGGCGGCGTTCGAGTGGGCCAAGGCGCACGGCAAAACCCGCGTAACCATGAGCGACAAGTCCAATGCCGTACCGGCGCACCGGATCTGGCAGGAGACGTTCCGGTGGGTGGGCGCCGAGTTCTCGGGGATCGAGGCGGAGCACCGTTACGTGGACGCTCTGGCGATGGAGCTGGTGCGCGAGCCGGAGCGGTTCCAGGTAATCGTCACGAACAATCTCTACGGGGATATCCTCTCGGACTTGGGCGCCGGTCTCGTGGGCGGGCTCGGCCTCGCGGCGAGCGCCAACCTTCACCCGGGTCGGGCCGGCCTGTTCGAGCCGGTGCACGGCTCGGCGCCGCCGCTTGCTGGCAAGGGGATCGCGAACCCAATGGCCGCGGTGCTCACGGGCGCGTTGATGTTCGAGCAGCTGGCGCATCCCGAGGCAGCGCGCGACTTGGAACGGGCGGTACGGGCGACGCTCGCTGCCGGGGTGCGGACGCCCGATATCGGCGGCACGGCCGGAACCCGCGACGTCGCGGCGGCCATCGCCGCGCAGCTGTGACAATGTCCGCGCCGCCGGCCCAGCGGGAGCTCGCCCGCGTCCTCACCCTGCGCGATCTGGTGCTCATCGCGGTCGGCGTAACGATCGGCTCAGGGATCTTCACGGTGCCGGGCGCGGTGCTGCGCCAATCGGGCGGAGACCTGGGCGTGGCGCTGATGGTCTGGCTCCTGGGCAGCGTGCTCGTCCTACTGGGCGCGCTCACGCTCGGCGAGCTGGGCGCCATGCTGCCGGACGCCGGTGGCAGCTACGTCTACGTGCGGGAGGCGTTCGGCCCCCTCCCGGCTTTCCTCCTGGGCTGGACCCTGTTCCTGGCCATCAACACGGGCGGGACCGCGACGCTTGCGGTGGCATTCGCAAACTATCTGGGTGAGCTCGTTCCGCTCGCGCCGGCGGCGCACAAGCTGGCCGGGGTCGCCATGATCGCCGCCGTGGCCGCTGTGAACATCCGGGGCGTCCGCCAGGCGGCCAGCGTCCAGAACTGGAGCACGGGGCTCAAGGTCGGCGCGCTCCTCGCCCTCGCCGTGGCCGGCGTCGCGCTGGGGGACGGCTTTCATCGCTCCGACGCCCGCGCCTTCACGACACCCCTCTCTCTCGCGTCCCTCTCAGCCGCCGGCGTGGCGCTGCTCGGGGTCCTGTGGGCGTACGAGGGGTGGCAGAACGTGACCAACTCCGCGGGGGAGGCCCGAGACCCGCAGCGCACCTTCGCGCGCGGGATCGTATTCGGGACGGCGGCGCTCGTGGCGATCTATTTGACGGCGAACGCCGGCTACGTGGCGGCGCTCGGGGCTGCCGGGGTGGCGGCGACGGACCGCGTGGCTGCCGATGCTGTGCGCACCCTGTTCGGCTCTGGCGCCGCGAGGCCCGTCACGCTGGTCATTCTCGTATCGATCTTCAGCGCTGCCAACGGGATGGTACTCACGGGCCCGCGCATGTACTTCGCGATGGCGCGCGACGGGGTGTTCTTCCGGTCGCTTGCCGGCGTGCATCCCCGGTTCGGGACCCCGGCCCTCGCAATCGCCGTCAGTGCGGCATGGGCGATGCTACTCGCCCTGAGCGGCACGTTCGAGCAGCTGTTCACGTACGTCGTGTTCGCGAGCTGGATATTCGCCGCGCTCGCCGCGGCCAGTGTCTTCGTGCTGCGCCGCCGCCGCCCGGACGCGCCACGGCCGTTTCGCGTCCCGGGCTATCCTGTGACGCCCGCGTTGTTCATCGCCGCCGCTGTGGCGATCGTCGGGAACACCATCGTCGCGCGGCCGGTGCAGGCCCTGATCGGCCTCGGCATCGTGGCCACGGGGGTGCCGGCGTACGTCACTTGGACGTGGCTTCGTCGTCGAGTGCGCGAGTGAACTCGCGGCTCGGCGTCTGCCCGTAAACGGGCCTGGCCTGGCCGCTTTGAGCGGCAGGGGCCGAGCTGCGGCTTCAGCCGCGAGGCCCCGACGGGAGCAACGCTCACTTCAGTGGCATCTGGAGCACGCGCCCTACCGCCCTCCCCCCATCCCCCCGATATTCCCCTCGTCTCACGTGGAGCTTCCCCCCAATGAAGACCCAGGGTTCCAATACAGATGTCGTGTTCCTCTCGGGCGTCCGGACCGGCTTCGGCACCTTCGGGGGCACCCTGAAGGACCTCTCGGCGATCGAACTGGGCGCTGTCGCCGCGAAGCACGCGCTCGAGCGCTCGGACGTCCCGCCGGCCGAGGTGGGCCACACCGTTTTCGGCAACGCCCTCCAGACGTCCGCCGACGCCATCTACTGCGCCCGCCACATCGGTCTGAAAGCGGGGTTGCCGATCGAGGTCCCGGCCGTCACGGTGAACCGGTTGTGCGGCTCCGGGTTCGAAGCCATCACCCAGGGCGCGCAGCTGATTCTTCTGGGTGAAGCGCAGGCGGTGCTGGCCGGCGGCACGGAGTCCATGAGCCAGGCCCCGCACGTGGTGCGCGGCGCGCGCTGGGGCCTGCGGCTCGGTCCCTCGGCCCCGCTCGAGGACCTCCTCTGGGAAGCGCTGAAAGACCCGCAATGCGGCCTGTCCATGGCCGAGACCGCCGAAGGCCTCGCCGAGAAATACAAGCTGACTCGGAAGGAGGTCGATGACGTGGCCCTCGCGTCGCAACGGCGCGCGAAACAAGCCTGGGACGCCTGCGTCTTCCAGGACGAGGTGGTGCCGGTGACGGTAAAGGGGAAGAAAGGCGAGCCGACCGAGTATCGCGCCGACGAGCATATGCGACCCAACACGACGCTCGACGTGCTACTCTCCCTCAAGCCCTACTTCAAGAAGGATGGCCTCGTCACCGCTGGCAACGCCTCCGGGATCGTGGACGGCGCCGCCGCCACCGTGATCGCGAGCGCGGACTACGCCAAGACGCACGGGCTCAAGCCGCTCGGCCGGCTCGTGTCTTGGGCGGTGGTGGGGGTGGAGCCCAAGTACATGGGGATCGGCCCGGCTCCCGCGGCGCGCAAGGCGCTGCAGAAGGCCGGGATGAAGCTCGAGCAAATGGATCTGATGGAAGTGAACGAGGCGTTCGCCCCGCAGTATCTCGCAGTCGAGCGGGAGCTGGGTCTCGATCGCGAGAAGACCAACGTCCACGGAGGCGCGATCGCGATCGGCCATCCCCTCGCGGCGACCGGCACGCGCATCACGATCCACCTCCTCCACGCGCTGCGCCGTGACAAGAAGCGCTTCGGTCTCGGCTCGGCCTGCATCGGCGGTGGCCAGGGAGCCGCCGTGATCGTCGAAGCCTTCCCGGTCTGAAGAGGAGTCCTTATGGACGTGGTCGTGACGGCGGTTCTCGGCATTCTGGCGCTGTATCTCTTCGGCGGGCTGAAGGTGCTGCGGGAGTACGAGCGCGCCGTGTACTTCTTCCTCGGACGGTCCTGGGGCGCGAAGGGGCCGGGTCTCATCTACGTCCCGCCCTTGTTCGCCAAGACGCAGACCGTCTCTCTGCGCGTCGTGGCCCTGGACATCCCTCCGCAGGACGTGATCACCCGCGACAACATCTCGATCAAGGTGAACGCCGTTCTCTACATGCGGGTGAAGGACCCGGTGAAGGCGGTGATCGGGGTCGAGAACTACCTGTACGCGACCAGCCAGCTGGCGCAGACCACGCTGCGGTCGGTCCTGGGTGAGACGGAGCTGGACGAGCTCCTCATGAACCGGGAGAAGATCAACAACATCCTCAAGAACATCATCGACAAACGGGCCGAGGACTGGGGCATCGAGGTCTCGGCCGTGGAGGTGAAGGACGTGGACCTGCCGCCCGAGATGAAGCGCGCGATTGCGCGGCAGGCTGAAGCGGAGCGCGAACGCCGAGCCAAGGTCATCAACGCCGAGGGCGAGCTGCAGGCGTCCGAAAAGCTCGCCCAAGCCGCCCACATTATCGGGTCCGAGCCCGCGGCCATCCAGCTCCGCTTCCTCCAGACCGTGACGGAAATCGCGTCGGAGAACAACTCGACCACCATCTTCCCCTTGCCGCTCGAGCTGTTCCGGGGATTCCTCGAGGGCGTGAGCAGACGGGCGGTGGCTGCGGCGCTCCCCGAGAAGACCTCGGGTGAGACCCTCCCCGCCACCCCGGGAAAGGCGAAAGCCGAGGTCTAAGGATGCCGGGCGACCTGATCCGCCGCGAAGCGCTCGAGCGCATCATCCAGCGCGCGGCGGAGCTGCAAGCCGGCGAGCAGGACATCGGCGATGGGCTCACCGAACCGGAATTGCTCGCGCTCGGCCAGGACGTCGGGATCCCGTCGCGCTACCTGCGGCAGGCACTGCTCGAAGAGCAGACGCGTCCTCCGGCCGAGGCACGCGGCGGCGTGCTGGCATGGCTGGTGGGCCCCGGACGGCTCTCCGCTCAGCGCGTGGTCGCGGGAGAGCCCGCCGTGATCGATCGCGCGCTCGGCACGTGGATGCAGCAAGAAGAGCTGCTCCAGGTAAAGCGCCGCTACGCCGACCACACCACCTGGGAGCCGAAGGTCGGCGCGTTCGCGTCGATTCAGCGGGCGCTCGGAGCGGGAGGTCGGCGGTTCGCTCTGGCGCGAGCGACGGAAGTGGCCGGCCGGGTGACTCCGCTCGAGAGCGGCTTTTGCCACGT
>DASQAM010000255.1:0-4926 GCA_035635735.1 Gemmatimonadales bacterium
GTCCCAGGTCCAGGAAGAGCTGGGCGAGCGCCAGCGTGAGATGTTCCTGCGGGAGCAGATGAAGGCGATCCGCAAGGAGCTCGGCGAAGGGGACGAAGGGACCGAGGTGGAGGACCTGCGGAAGCGGTTCGAGGCGCTCGACCTCCCCGAAGCCGCGCGCAAGGAAGTCGACCGCGAGCTCTCCCGGCTGGAGCGGGCGAGCCGTGACTCGATGGAAGCTCAGGTAATCCGCACCTACCTCGAGACGATGGCCGAATTGCCGTGGAACAAGCGGGCAGAGGAGTCGCTCGACTTGAAGCGGGCGGCGGAGATCCTCGAGCAGGATCACTACGGTCTCAAGGATGTGAAGGATCAGGTCCTCGAATTCCTGGCCGTTCGTCAGTTGCGGCAGCGCTCGCCCGACCCGGTGGCGCAGGGCAACGACGACGATAAGCAGGCCCGGGGTCAGGTCCTGCTGTTCGTCGGCCCCCCGGGCGTGGGCAAGACGTCGATTGCCAAGTCGATTGCGCGCGCCATGGGGCGGCCCTACGTGCGGATTTCGCTCGGGGGCGCCCGCGACGAGGCCGATATCCGGGGCCACCGGCGCACCTACGTCGGCGCCATGCCCGGTCGGATCATTCAGGGCATGAAGCAGGCGGGCGCCAAGAACCCCGTCTTCCTCCTCGACGAGCTCGACAAGCTGGGCGTCTCGTTCCAGGGAGACCCGGCGGCGGCGCTGCTCGAGGTCCTCGATCCGGCGCAAAACGATTCGTTCACGGATCACTATCTGGGCGTGCCCTTCGACCTGTCCGAAGTGTTGTTCGTCGCGACCGCGAACTTCCCGCAGAGCATTCCGGGTCCGCTGCTCGACCGCCTGGAGACGGTGACCTTCGCGGGCTACACCGAGCGTGAAAAGCTCGAGATCGCGAAGCGCTACCTGGTTCCGCGACAGCTGCACGAGAACGGTCTGACGCCGGAGCAGTTCACGGTCACGGACGCCGCGCTGAGCGAGATCATCACGAGCTACACCCGTGAGGCCGGCGTCCGCCAGCTGGAGCGTGAGATCGGGAAGCTCGGGCGCAAGATCGCGCGCCAAATCGCCAGCGGGGAAGTCGAGCGCGTCGCGGTCGACGCCAAGGACGTCGACGACCTGCTCGGGCGTCCCAAGGTCCATCCCGAGCACAAGGCGCGCGAGGACCAGGTGGGGGTGGCGACGGGGATGTACTACACCCCGGTCGGCGGCGACATCATGTTCGTCGAGGCGAGTGTGATGCGGGGCAAGGGTGAGCTCGTGCTCACCGGTCAGCTGGGTGACGTCATGAAGGAGTCGGCCCGGGCCGCGCTCACGTATGCCAAGTCCCACGCCGATCAACTCGGCATTCAGGAGGAGGCACTGGGCGGCACCGACCTCCATATCCACGTCCCCGCGGGCGCCATCCCCAAGGATGGCCCATCGGCGGGCGTGACAATGGCGACGGCGCTCGTGTCGGCGCTGTCCCGGCGCTCGGTGCGCCACGACCTCGCCATGACCGGTGAGATCACCCTGCGGGGCCGGGTCCTGCCAATCGGCGGCGTGAAGGAAAAAGTGCTGGGTGCGGTGCGCGCGGGCATCAGTACCATTGTGCTGCCCAAGGAGAATGCCGCCGACCTGGATGATCTTCCCGAAGATGTGCGGTCGTCGCTCGAGGTGCACCTCGTGGAAGACCTGGACGAAGTCCTGACACTGGCGCTGCGCGGCGCACGGTTCGAGGCTGGTCACCTGGTGTTCGACGGCGAAGCCCCGGTCGAGCCCAGCCTGTTCGCGAGGCACAACTAAGCCTTGAAGGCTGACAAGCCCCCGGGGTGATCCCCCGGGGGCTTGTTCGGTTCTGGTGACGACCGGAACCTGCCCAACCCTTTGCCCGTAAGACCTGTCTAACCGTCCGACCAGGTCAAGGGGAGCGCCCGTCATGCCGGCTGTCGCCCTGCTCGCGATTCTGCTGCAAACCGCCACGTCGCCTTCGGGCGACGGCGTCGCACTCCCACCGTCCACCGCCACCCGGGCGACTGCCGTGCGGGCGAAAACCCCGGTGGTGATCGACGGCCGCGACGACGACGAGGTGTGGCGTGTAGCCCCCGCCATCACGCAGTTCCGCGAGTTTCAGCCGAAGGAAGACGGGGACCCCCGATTCGCCACCGAAGCGAAGGTCGCCTACGACGACCGCAACCTCTACGTCTTCATCCGGGCGTTCGACCCCCATCCCGACAGCATCCTGAAGCTGCTCGCGCGACGCGACGTGCGCGCCGCCACCGATCAGCTCAAGATCATGATCGATTCGTATCACGATCGGCGCAATGGTTTCGAGTTCGCCGTGAACCCCGCCGGCGTGAAACGCGATTACGCGATCTACAACGACACCCAGGAAGACGACGCCTGGGACGCGGTGTGGGACGTGGCCACGCAGGTCGACTCGCTCGGCTGGACGGCCGAGTTCCGGATCCCGCTCTCGCAGCTGCGCTACGTCCCGCGCGGCACCAATACGTTCGGGTTCGGCGTCTGGCGTGACATCCAGCGCTACACCGAGCGCGAGAGCTGGCCGCTGTACCGGAACTCGCAGTCAGGGATCTCGTCGCAGCTGGGAGAGCTCACCGGGCTCGTGGGTCTGCCCTCACCACGCCGGCCCGAGATCGCGCCCTACGTGGTGACAAAGAACGTGTCCGTCCCCACCGCCAGTGCCTTCGACCGGTCCCAACGGGTCACTGGGGGCGCCGACCTGAAGTACGGGATCACATCGAACCTCACGCTCGATGCTACGGTCAACCCCGATTTCGGGCAGGTGGAGGCGGATCCGGCGGTGCTAAACCTCACCGCGTTCGAGACGTTCTTCCAGGAACGGCGGCCATTTTTCGTCCAGGGGGCGGGCATCTTTCGCTTTGACGTGAATTGCAACCAAGTGAACTGCAACGGCGAGGGGTTGTTCTATTCTCGGCGCATCGGGCGAGCACCTCAGCTTTCCTTCTACGGCGACGCCGGCTCCGCCACCGCAACGACCATATACGGTGCGGCGAAGCTGACCGGGCGGCTTCCGGGTGGGCAAACCGTTGGCGTGCTCGACGCGATCACCGAGCGGGCCGCGGGCACGCTGGGCCGGACCATGGAGCCCACCACCAACTACGCGGTCGTGCGGACGCAGCAGGATTTCCGCAACGGGGAGACCGGCGTCGGCATGATGCTCACCGCCGTGAATCGCAGCCTCGACCAGTCGACCCAGGATCTCTTGCGCCGGAACGCCTATGTGGGCGCCTTCGACTTCCGGCACCGTTTCCTCCAGGGGCACTACCAGGTCTCGGGCTCGTTCGACTTGAGCCGGGTCGCGGGAACCGACTCGGCGATCGCCCTCACGCAGCGGGACGCGGTCCACTTCTATCAGCGTCCTGGAGCCGGCGTGTCGTACGACCCGACTCGTACCAGCCTCTCGGGCAACGCCGAGGAGCTGTTTTTCTCGAAGCTGGGCGGCGGGATTACTCGGCTCGAAACCAGCTATCAGCGCCGCTCCCAGGGCTTCGAGGCTAACGATCTCGGCTTTTTGCTGCAGGCGGACCAGCAGAGCTGGAACACCTGGTTCGGCCTGCAGGCGCTGCATCCATCTTCGATCTACCAGCAGGCGTTTTGGAACTTCAACTGGTGGCAATACTGGACGGCGGCAGGCACTCCCGTCGAGCGCGCGGCCAACACCAATGGCCATGTCATGCTGAAGAACCGCTGGTGGCTCCACGGCGGCGTCACCGCGGGCCAGCTCGGCACCACCTTCTGCGATCGCAACTGCTCACGTGGCGGACCGGCCGTGCGGGTGGATCCGTATGTCGCCCCGTGGCTAGAGGTGGACGGCGACGGACGCCCTGCGCTGGTCCCATACATCTGGTTCAACTACTGGCGTGGTGACGGCGGTCGGTCGGAACGGTTCAACGGCAACGTGCAAGTCACTTACCGCATCGCCTCTCAGGTCAACACATCGCTGACCCTGAAGGCGACGCACAACGTGAACGACGTCCAGCCCATACCCTCCGACTCGCCCGGCGTCTACCTGTTCGCACATCTGAACCAGAAGGAGGTGTCCCTCACCGGCCGGGTCGACTATACCCTCTCGACCGTGCTCACCCTCCAGCTATATGCGCAGCCGTTCGTGAGCAAAGGCGCCTTCTCGAGCACGCGCAAGCTCCTGGACGCGAACGCCCAGGCCTTCGATGACCGATATCAGCGGTACAACGCCACCCCGGGTGGGTTCAACTTCAAGGCGTTCAACTCGACCGCGGTGTTGCGCTGGGAGTACCGTCCCGGGTCGACCCTGTTCGTCGTGTGGACGCAGGGACGCGGGGACTTCGCGCCGGCCATGGGCCCGCAATCGCTCAAGGGCGATTTCGAGGACCTGTTCCGGCTGCATCCCAACAACACGTTTCTCGTGAAGGCCTCCTACTGGATCAACTGGTAGGGCATCAGTGCGCCGCCACGCCGTCCAGCACCAACCGCACCGCTGCCTCCTTCCAGCGCTCCCGTAGCGCCGGCTCGTCGGCGCCGAGCGGCGCCGCGCTCATCGCAATGAGCGACTCGAGACCGAGATAGGCGACCATCAGCACGAGCGCTTGCGCGGCGGCCAGGTGCGGGTCGAGGTCGTCGCGTACCTGACCCCGGCCCTGCCCCTCGGCGAGAAGCACGACCAGCCGCTTGATGGCGGGAGCAAACGGCCGCGCCTCTGATCGGCCGGCTTGTGTGAGCAGAGTGACGAGGTCTGGATGCGCCGCCAGGAAATCGAATTGGGCGTCGAGAGTGAGGCGGATGCGGTCCAGGGGTCGCTCGCCTCCTGTAGGGAGGGCGGCCAGCGCCTGCTCGAGCTCGGCCGCACCGCGGGCCAGCACGGCCGTGAACAGGCCCCGCTTGGAGTGGAAGTAGTAGAAAAGCAGTTGTTTGTT
>DASQAM010000256.1:0-3697 GCA_035635735.1 Gemmatimonadales bacterium
GACGACCTCGAGGCCCCACGCCGGCTCGAGGCGGCCCCCTACGTGGTGACCAAGAACGTGTCGCAGTTCACGCCGACGGGCATCGGGCGCACGCAGGACGTGGCAGCGGGCGGTGACGTGAAGTACCGCGTCGCCTCGAACGTTACGCTCGACGCCACCCTCAACCCTGACTTCGGGCAGGTGGAGGCCGACCCCGCGGTGCTGAACCTGAGCGCCTTCGAAACGTTCTTCACCGAGCAGCGCCCGTTCTTCGTCGCGGGGCGGGGCCTGTTCCAGTTCGACGTCAACTGTAGCCAGGTGAACTGCAACAGCGAGGGCCTGGTCTACAGCCGGCGCATCGGCCGGGCACCCGAGCTGGCGGGCACCTACTCCGACACCACATCGCCCGCCTTCACGCGAATCCTCGGCGCGGGGAAGCTCACTGGGCGCCTGCCGGGCGGGATGACGATCGGCGTGTTGGACGCGGTGACCCAGCACGTCACGGGCGTGGGCGGCGTCACCATCGAGCCGACCACCAACTACGGTGTCCTCCGGCTGCGGCAGGACCTGCGCGGGGGCGAGAGCAGCATCGGCGGCATCGTCACCGCGGTGAATCGCGACAACGACGCCTTTACAGCACCGTACCTGCGCCGCAGCGCCTACGTCGGGGCCGCGGACTTCCGCCATCGCTTTCCCGGCGGCCGATTCGAGGTCTCGGGCTCGCTCGATTTCAGTCGGGTGGCGGGCAGCGCCCAGGCCATGGATTCCACCCAGCGCGACGCGGTCCACTACTACCAGCGACCCGACGCCGGGCTTCCCTACGACCCGACGCGCACCTCGCTCGCCGGGGACGCCGAGGAGCTGCAAGTCAGCAAGGTGGGTGGGGCGCACCTGCTGGGCCAGACGAGCTACCAGCGCCGCTCGGCCGGCTTCGAGATCAATGACCTGGGCTATCTGCAGCGCGCGGATCAGCAGTCCTGGAACACCTGGGTGGGATACTTCGACCGTCACCAGCGCGCCCTGTACCAGCGGTTTCAGTGGAATTTCAACTGGTGGCAATACTGGACGACGGCGGGCCTCCCAGAGGAGCGCGCGTTCAATACCAACACGCACACGACGTTCCGCAACACCTGGTCGTTCCATATGGGAAGCACGTTCGGCCAGCTGGGCGAGACGTACTGCTATTCCTGCTCACGCGGGGGTCCCGCCGTGCGGCAGGATCCGTACATCGCACCGTGGGCCGGTCTCAACGGGGACGACCGCAAGGCGATCGTGCCGTACTTCTGGGTCAACTACTGGCGCGGCGACGGCGGCCGGTCGCACACCATCAACTTGATGCCCGAGGTCGATTTCAAGCTGGCGTCGCGCGTCACCGCGGCGATCATCCCCAACTACACCCGCACCAGCAACGAGGTGCAGCCGCTCGGGCCCGTCACGGACACGACCATCCTCCCGCACGTCACCCGCTACGTGTTCGCTCACCTCGAGCAGAAGCAGCTCGGCGTGACCGTGCGCTTCACGTACCCGTTCACGGCCAGCGCGACGCTGCAGGTATACGCCCAGCCGTTCGTCTCGAAGGGGACCTACGGTAACGTGCACAAGCTGTCCCCCACGCCGCGCGCCGCAGACTTCACGAGTCGCTACGTACCGGACACGGTCGTGGCCGACAACCCCGGCGGATTCAACTACAAGCAATTCCGTTCCAACGTCGTGTTCCGCTGGGAGTACCGGCCCGGCTCGACGCTGTTCGTCGTGTGGAGCCAGGGGCGCCAGGGGTCGACCGGCGCCGAGGGCACGCGCGGCTTCGGCGGTGACCTGAACGATCTGTTCGACCTACGGCCCGACAACGGCTTCCTGGTGAAGCTGTCGTACTGGATCAACCGCTAGTGGCGGTGCTCCGCCGACCGCAACCCCCGCACCAGCCGGTGATACAGCCAGCACGACGCGTGTGTTTTGTACGGCGACTTTTCACGACCGCTTCATACTCGGCGCGCCGCGCCTCGAACCACGCCCGCTCGTTATGACGCTTGAGACCGCGGAGGAACGTCAGCGTCGTCGTCGAAAACAGGGTTACCGGCCCCCCGACGCCTTGTACAACGCCGCGTACGCCGTCGCGGCGTCGATGCGCCCCTGGGCGAGCCGATCCTGAGCCTCGAGCTGCGTCCGCTCCGCGTCCAGTACCTGAAGGAAGTCCGTCAGACCTTCCCGGAACCGCATGCGCGCCAGCTCGGCGGCGCGCTCGCTCGCGGCGCTCGCGTCCTGCAGCCGCTCCACCTGGAGGCGCGCGGCGCGATACCGCGCCAGGCTCGTCTCCATGTCTTCCATCGCCGAGAGGACGACGCGACTGTACTGCGCGCGGGCCGCTTCCTCCCGCGCCTCTGCCGCGTCCACCTCTGCCTTCACCCGCCCCAGGTTGAGCCCCGGCCAGGTGATCACGGGCCCCACGGCGTAGCGCAGCGTTCCTTGGTTGCCCACTGAGCTGAACTCGGGCGCGGCGTAGCCCGCGGTTCCGCCGATGCTGAGCCGCGGCAGGTAGCTCGCCTTGGCTGCACCCACCAGCGCCCCTTGCGCCGCGGCGAACCGCTCGGCCGCGGCCACGTCGGGGCGGTAACGGACCACCACGTCCGGCGTCCCGATGGAGGTCACCTCCGGCAACTGCGGGAGCGCCGCGGTCTGCTCGAGCTCCCGGGCCACCTCGGTGGGCGACCGGCCGACGAGCGTACCGATGCGGTACTGGGCCGCCGCTACCTGGGCCTCGCGGGCGGGAATCGAGGCCAGCGTGGAGCTCAGCTGCGCCTGCGCCCGCTCAGTATCGAACGAGCTCCCGCGCCCCGCGTCGAGGCGTTGCTTCGTGAGATCGAAGGTGCGCTGCTGGTTCTCGGCGTTCTGCCGGGCGACCTGGAGCTGCTCCTGCGCTCCCCGCAGCTCGAAATAGGCGCGGGCCACCTCTGCGGTCAGGCTTACCTGCACGTCGCGCAGGTCTTCTTGGGCCACGTCCGCCAGGGCGCCCCGCGCCTGAACGGTATGGCGGATGCTGCCGAACACGTCCAGGTCCCAGGAAGCATTCACGCCGGCGTCCCAAACATTCTGGTCCGGGAAAGCGCCGAACGAACCGGGGAAGCTTGCACTCGACAGCCGTTGCCGGGAGTAACCGGCCGCGAGCGTCGCCGATGGCGTCAGATCGAGCATGCTGCGGATCCGGTCCGAGCGCGCGGCGCTCACCCGAGCCCGCGCCGACCGAAGGTCCAAGTTGCCGCGCAGCACCTCACCCACCAGGCGCGACAGCGTGGTATCGCTCAGCTGGTCCCAGTAATCGGACGAGACCGGGGGCTCGTCCCTCGTTCCCCCTCTCCCAACGGGAGAGGGGGACAGGGGGTGAGGACCGTCGACATTGGGCGCCGTCACGTGAGGATCCTCGGTGCCTTCCCGGAACGACGCCGGCGGCTGTACCGAGGATGACCGATAGCCCGGAGCCGTGGCGCATCCGTAGAGCGCAACGAACGCGAGGAGAATTGCGCTACGCATGAGCCACCTCCCCTACCATTGCAGGTGCAGGTTCGAGAACGAGACTTTCACTCTCCGCTTCCGTTTCGGGACGGTGCTCGGCTGCGATGAACGAGTAGAACACGGGGACCACGAATAGGGTGAACAGCGTCCCCACCGTCATGCCCGCTACCAGTACGGTCCCGATGCTGTTGCGCGCCGCCGATCCCGGCCC
>DASQAM010000257.1:0-2046 GCA_035635735.1 Gemmatimonadales bacterium
CGCGCAGCCATTCCGGATGTTGGGTCATCAAGCCTTCCTTTCCTTCTCCGGCTCGGGCGCGAGGATGTCGTCCAGCACGTCGGCAAACGCATACATACCCCGCCGCCCCACTATCCATCGCGCCGCGAGCAGCGCGCCCGCCGCGAAACCCACGCGGGATCGGGCGGTATGGACCAACAGTATCTGGTCGGCGACGGAGTCGAACCCGACCCGGTGCGTCCCGGCGATGTGCCCTGCGCGGGTGCTCGCGATCGGCACCCTCGTCGCCTCCTCCAGCCCGAGCCCGCGGGACAGGATCCCTTGCAGTGTCAGGGCCGTGCCCGAAGGCGCGTCACGCTTGCGGGCGTGGTGGGCCTCCTCGATGAAGGGATCGTATCCGGCGCCACGGAACAACTGCGCGGCGCTCGCGACGACCCGATAGAAGAGGTTCACGCCGATGGAGAAATTCGCACCATAGACCAGCGCGGCGCCGCGCGCCTCTACGACCTTCCGGACTCCGGCCTCCTCGGGCTGCCAGCCCGTAGTGCCTTCGACCAAGGGGACGCCGGCCGCGGCCGCGGCTTCCACGTGGGCCGGCACGGCAGCGGGCGTGGAGAAGTCGACGGCCACGCTGTGGCCGGGGAGGAGCCGCGCGGCGTCGCCGACGTTGGCGGACGTGAAAATGGTGCCGACCTCGTAGCCCGCGGCGCGCGCGCTCTCCTCGAGCACGTGTCCCATCGTCCCATGACCGAACAGGGCGATCTTCAAACCGCGACCTTTCGCAACGCGAGGGCATGCACCAGACGTACATAGACGTCGACGCCCTCGGTGAGCTCGGCCACGGAGATCCGCTCGTGCGCGGTGTGTGCGTCCAGGATCGAGCCGGGACCGAGCAGCAGGGGCGTGCCCCAGTTGGTGAGGTGCGGGATGTCGGTCGTGAACCGGACGATGCAGGTCTCGAATCCGGGGACCGTTGCGAGCCGCTGCGGAGCCACCGCCGTCAGGTAGTCGATCCGCGCCCGGTCCCGGACCGCCCGCTCGAGCAGGGCCTTTACGGGCGGGGCCTCGGTCACGAGCCGGATCTGCAGGTCGGCGTGAGCGTCGGCAGCGACGACATTGGGCCGCGTTCCGCCGGCGATGACGCCGATGTTGACCGTCGTCTCACCGAAGACTGGGTCGGTCGGCCAGGTGGCGCGACGCACGTCCGCCAGCACCTCGAGCAGCGCATCTATCGCCGAGCGACCGTGCTCGGGATAGGCCGAGTGGGCGGGTACGCCGGCGGTGCACAACGTCAGGCGCAGCGAGCCCTTGGAGCCGGTGGCGAGCCGATTCTCCGTGGGCTCGCCGTCGATGAGCCAGCGGCATTCCCTCGCCAGCGAGTGCGCATTGGCCGCCCGCGCACCCACGCTTCCCATTTCCTCGTCCACGACGAACAGCAGCCCGATCCCGTCCACGCCCTCGGCGCGGAGCCGCTCGGCCGCGGCGATCTGGGCCGCCATGATCCCCTTCGCGTCGCAGGCACCGCGTCCGTACAGGACACCGTCCTCGCTTCTAGCGGGCATGTGCGGCGGCACTGTATCGAGATGGGTGGACAGCACGATTCGCGGCGGCCGATCGGTGGTCGCCAGCACGTTGGGGCGTCCTGGCGCGGCATCGAACAGCTCCACGCGATAGCCCAGGTCCGTGAGGTAGGATGCCACGAACCGCGCGACTTGAGCCTCTGCCCCCGACACAGACGGGACGTCCACCAGGTCGGACGCCAGCGAGACGAGGTCGATCACGGAGCCACCGCGGCGGCGTGGTCCAGGTCCACGCGCTGCCGCTCGAACAGCGCCTCGTGCAGCCGGAGCACCGCTTCGCGCACTCGGGCTTCGTCCACGACGAAGGTGAGATTGACGCGGGAGGCACCTTGCGAAATGAGCGACACGTTGATGTCCGAGACGGTCGCGAACACCCGCGCCGCGATCCCGGGCGTGGTCCGGAGACCTTCGCCCACCACGCAAACGATGGCCCGGCCCGATTCGACTGACACGGTACCCAACGGGCGCAACTCAGCCACGATCTCGG
>DASQAM010000258.1:0-2919 GCA_035635735.1 Gemmatimonadales bacterium
CGTCGAGACCGCCCGTCTGCTCACCCACGGCGATCATGGAGATCACCATGGGCGGGAACACCTTCGATTTCTGCAGCGGCGCGGCGATCGTTTCACCGCCGGCGATCGATGCGCGCGACTCCATCACGGCGTTGTGGATGACCATGTTGCCGGCGGTGCGCGCCGTGATTTCCAGCCCGTCGAGAATCGACACCCCCGAGGAGATCAGCGTACCGAGCGTACGCGTGAAGCGGGAGACGGCGGACTTGCGGAGCACGTCCCCCAGCACGGGCGTCTTGAGCAGCAGCGTATCGATCTGGAGGCGCCCAGGAGGAGTCTTGTAGTAGCCGTTCAAACCGAAGGCGACGGCCGCGAGGCCCCCGATGAACACCCACCAGTATTGCGTGAGCATGTGGCTGGCGCCGATCACGATGCGGGTGGGGAGCGGCAGCTGCAGGTTCACGGACGCGAACATGTTCTGAAACGTCGGGATGACGAAGATGAGCAGCACGGAGATCGCGATGACCGCCACCGACAAGATGACGCCGGGGTAGATCATCGCGCCTTTCACCTTGCGCACGATCGCGTCGTTCTTCTCGAGGAACTCCGCCAAGCGAACGAGAATGGTGTCCAGGATACCGCCCGCTTCGCCGGCCGCCACCATGTTGACGTACAGGTCGCTGAACGCCTTGGGGTGCTTGCGCAGCGCGTCGGCCAGCGTCTGGCCGCTCTCCACGTCGTATACGACCTTGCGGGTCACATCCGCGAGGATCTTGTTCTCGGTCTGCTGCGCCAGGATGTCGAGAGCCTGAACCAGCGGCAGACCGGCGTTGATCATCGTGGCGAACTGGCGGGTGAACACGACGACGTCGCGGGTCTTGACGCCGCCGCCGAACTTGAAGCTGAGATTGAACTCCTTGGGCGCCGCCCGGACCTGCACCACCACCATGCGGTTCTTCCGCAGGTGCGCGATCACGTCGTCGCGCGTTGGCAGATCGATTTTGTCGTTGACCAAATCGCCCTTGAGCGTGCGGGCGGTGTACTGGAAAACCGGCATAGCTCACTCCCTCCGGGGCGCCTAGCGGCGCGCCGCGACTTTGGACGCGCCGCCGGCGGGCTGGCCGCCGGACGGGATCGGCTCCCTGTCGTCGAGCGGCGCCTCGCCGATCATCCGCAGGAACTCATTCGGAGTCGAGGTCACCCGGAGGCATTCGTCCTTGGTGACCTCGCGGCCCACATACAGCTGGTACAGCGCATCATTCAGCGTCTGCATCCCGTGCTTCTTGCCCGCCTGCATCATGGACGGGATCTGCTCGATCTTCTCGTCCCGAATCAGCGCCCGCACCGCGGGGGTCATGATGAGGATCTCGCACGCCATCACGCGGCCGCGGCCCTTCGCCTTCTGCAGCAGCGTCTGGGTGACGACACCCTCGAGCACGAACGACAGCTGGGCCCGGACCTGCGCCTGCTGATGCGACGGGAACACGTCGATAATGCGGTTGATGCTCTCCATCGCCGAGTTGGTGTGCAGCGTGGCGAACGCCAGATGCCCCGTCTCGGCAATCGTCAGCGCGGCTGCGATGGTCTCGAGATCGCGCATTTCGCCGACCAGCACCACATCGGGGTCCTGCCGCAGCGCGTATTTCAGCGCAGCGGCGAAGCTGTTGGTGTCGGTCCCGATCTCGCGCTGGTTCACGATGCAGCTCTGATGGCGGTGGATGAACTCGATCGGGTCCTCCACCGTAATGATGTGTCCCTTCAGCTCCTTGTTGATCTTGTCGATCATCGCCGCGAGCGTGGTACTCTTGCCCGACCCCGTGGGCCCGGTCACGAGCACTAAGCCGCGCGGCCTCTCGGCCAGCTTCGCCACGACGCCTGGCAGACCGAGCTCCTCGAAGGTCCGCACGTTGAAAGGGATCTGCCGGATCACGAGCGACACGCAGCCACGCTGCTTGAAGCAGTTGCCGCGGAACCGCGCCAGGTTCTGGATCCCGAACGAGAAGTCGAGCTCGTTCTCAGTTTCGAAGCGCTTTTTCTGATTCTCGGTGAGCACCGAGTAGGCGATCGACAGCGTGTCCTTGGGCGTGAGCACCGACTCCGCCGAGGAGTTCACGATGTCCCCGTCCACGCGCAGCTTGGGACGCTCGCCCGCCACGATGTGCAGGTCCGACGCGTCCCGCTCGATCATCTCCTCGAGCAGGGTGCGCAGATTCACCGACTGGGAAGCGCCTGCGGTCATGCCGCTGTCTCCTTCACGACTTCTTCCAGGGTGGTGATGCCGCGCTTCACCTTCAGCATGCCGTCCATGCGGAGGGTGAGCATGCCGTCCTTCACCGCCTGCTCGCGCAGCTCCTCGGTCGATCCGCCCTTCAGCACCATGCGTCGCGCCGCGCTGGTCATGGCCATGACTTCGTACAGCCCCTGCCGGCCCTTGTACCCCGAGCCGCCGCAGGTGTCGCAGCCCGCGCCCTTGTAGAACGTCAGCTTCGCCGCTTCGGCGGGGACGATGCCGAAGGCGTGGATCTCTTCGGGTGTGTAGGTGTGCTCCTGCTTGCACTCGGAGCACACGCGGCGCACCAGCCGCTGCGCCACGATCAGATTGACCGCGCTCGCCACGTTGAACGGCTCGATCCCCATGTCGATCATGCGGGTCACCGTGGAGGGCGCATCGTTGGTGTGCAGCGTGGACAGCACCAGGTGACCCGTGAGGGCCGCCTTGATCGCGATCGAGCCGGTCTCAAGATCGCGGATCTCGCCCACCATGATGATGTTCGGATCCTGCCGTAGGAACGCCTTCAACGCCGCCGCGAACGTCATGCCCACGTCGTTGCGCACCAGCACCTGATTGATCCCCATCAGGTTGTACTCGACGGGATCCTCGGCGGTCATGATGTTCACGTCGATTTGATTGATCCGCGACAAGGCCGAGTACAGGGTCGT
>DASQAM010000259.1:0-2120 GCA_035635735.1 Gemmatimonadales bacterium
GAGGTGTGGGCATCCATCGTCGCGGTTACAGGGGGGCTTACCCTGCTTGGCGACAACCTGCCGAATCTGCCACCCGATCGCCTCCCGCTGCTGCAGCGCACGCTCCCCGTCGCTCCCGTGACGGGCCGCGCCATCGAGGCGGGTGCCGCCGAGCGCGACGCGGCGCCGGCGATCGTGACCGGCGATGATGTCTACGCGATCGGCGGGCGGTGGCACTTTCGGACGGGCGACGATCCCAGCTACGGCTCCCGTGGGTTCGACGAGGACGCGTGGGAGACGATCTCCGTGCCGCAACGCTGGGACGAAGCCGGCGGGGGACATCCGCAGTACGCGGGGTTTGCGTGGTATCGGACCAGGTTCCGGCTCCCGAGTCAAGCCACCGGAAAGAGCGAACCGCGGAGTGTGTACCTGGAGCTCGGGAAGATCGCGGACGCGGATGAAGCGTTCGTGAACGGCGTGAAAGTCGGCCAGACGGGCGATCTGTCCCCGGGCGGTCGGGGTGAGCCCCAGGCCTACCGCCGGTATCGCCTGCCACCGGAGGCCCTGAACTGGGGCGGAGAAAACGTGCTGGCCGTGCGCGTGCTGGGGAGCGGCGGGATCTGGAGCGTGCGCCGCGGCCGCCCGCCGCGTATCTGGGTGGCCGAGGGCGCACCCCGGTGGTGGACGGTCGTCGTAGTAAACTGGGAGGATGAGACCCGGGACGTGTCGCTGCCGCTCGCGGCCGTCGGCATCAAGGGAGCGAAGTTCGACGCCTACGACGTGTGGCGCGACGCTCCCGTCACCGAGCTGAAGGACTTCACCCTCGAACCGCGGAGCGCACGCACTATTGCAATCCGTCCCGCCGTCGCGCGGCCGCAGGTGATCGGCACCACGCGACACGTCGTGCAAGGGGCCGTGGACGTCGCCGACGAGACCTGGGATCCGACCACACGCACGCTCAAGACGAGATCCACGAACCTCGATAGCCGGGCGTACGCCGTCACGATTGCCGTCCCCAAGGGGCTGCGGCCGGGAGCGTGCAAGGCCGACGTGCCGTGTACGGTTCGTAGGCTCGAGTCCGGACATGCGGTCCTGGAGTGGCCGGCGGGTGGCGATGGACGGGATATCGGATGGGCGTTGAGCTTCAAATCAACGACCCCAACGAGGAAAGGCAAACGCTAGACGCACAGACGCACAGGGGAGAACAGGAGGACAGTTTGAGGACTTCCGGTCTAGTACCACCTGTTCACCGCTGCGCGTCTGTGCGTCTAGTTTTTGCCTGTTCTGCTCACCTCACCGCTGTCTGCTCGATACCTCGTATGAAGTATCTCTGCGCCACGAAATACAGCACCATCAGCGGTATCACCGCCGCCACCGCGGTCGCCATCTGGTCGGACCAGCTCAGGTCGTACATCCCCCGCAGGTTGGCGATGCCGACCTCGAGCGGCTGTATCTCGCTCGAGCGGGTGGCCACGAGCGGCCACGCAAAGCTCCGCCACTGATCGGCGAAGGCGAGCACGGCGAGTGTCGCGAGCGCAGGCCGCGACGGCGGCACGATCACGCGCCAGAAGATGGTCCACTCTCCGGCACCTTCGAGTCGGGCCGCGTCCTCGAGGTCGCGCGGGATCGTGCGGAAGAACTGGCGCAGGAGAAAGATGCCGGTGACCGACACCAGCTCGGTCGAGATCAGCCCCTGGTAGCTGTCCACCCATCCGAGCGCGTCGATGAGCAGAAACCGCGGGATTACGAGCACGATCGCCGGAGCCATCAATGCGCACAGGTAGATCAGGAACACCTGATCGCGGCCGGGGAAGCGGAGGCGCGCGAATGCGTACGCCGCGGTCGTGCTCGTCACCACCTGCCCCGCGACCACCGCGAGCGAGAAGATCACGCTAGTGAACAGGAACCGTTCGAATGGCAGCGCCGCGAGTGCCGTCGCGAAGTGTTCGGGGACCAGATGGCGTAGCGAGTCCGGCTCGCTCGTGAGGGCCGTGGCGACCATATAGAGGAAAGGGGCGATCATGACGACCGCGAGCGGCAGCGCGACGGCATACGCGATCCACCCGTGCCGGCGTCCGTGAGGGTGCCGTTTACGCATACTCCACCCCCCGGTCGAGCAGCTTGAGCTGGGCCCACGTCAC
>DASQAM010000260.1:0-1989 GCA_035635735.1 Gemmatimonadales bacterium
GTCGAGCCGTTCTCGAAGATCCGCAAGATCACCGCGGATCACATGATCATGTCGCGCCGCACGTCGGCGCACGTGACGAGCTTCTTCGAGATCGACTACAGCCGTGTGGCCGAGCTCCGCCGCAAGCACAAGGCGGCCTACGCCGAACGCGGCGTGAATCTCACCTACCTCGCGTTCATCGCGAAGGCGTGTGGCGAGAATCTGCGGAAACATCCCGTGGTGAACGCCGCGGTCTCGGGCGACAACATCATCTACCGTCGCGATGTGAACATCGGGATCGCGGTAGCGCTCGATTGGGGGCTCATCGTCCCGGTCGTGAAACGCGCCGACGAGCTGTCGCTCAGCGGCCTGGCGCGCGCGATCAACGAACTGGGCGAGCGCGCGCGGACCAAGAAGCTCTCGCCCGACGAGATTCAGCGCGGCACCTTCACGATCACGAACCCAGGGGTGTTCGGTTCGTTCGCGGGCGCACCGATCATCAACCAGCCTCAGGTGGCGATCCTCGGCGTCGGCGCGATCGAGAAGCGCCCCAAGGTGGTGACGCTGCCGGACGGCACCGACACGATTGCGATCCGCACCATGGGCATGATATCGATGTCCTACGATCACCGCGTGGTGGACGGCGCTGACGCGGACCGATTCCTCGCCGACCTGAAGCGCGCGCTCGAGGACTTCCCCGAGGGAGCGATCTAGCCATGCCCAAGGTTCTCACCGCGGCGCGGGTGCGCGTGGCTCCGACCAACGAGGCCGACTACCTCGCCACCCTGCGGGAATTGTGTCAGTTCGCCGATGCGCGCGGCCAGAGGATCTGGCTGTTCCGGAACGCCAAGGACCCGCAGCTCTTTACGGAGTTTTCCGAGAGCCAGACCGAAATGTCGCACCGGGCCCAGGCGTCGCGGCTGCCCGAGGAGATCAAGCTCGAGAAACGGTTGCAGAGCCTCGGGACCTATGCCTCGGATGCCTGGGAGCTGTGGACCGAGGTTTCGCTCGCGACTCCCACCGAGGCATAAGGGAGCGGCCATGGCGGGGCGGACGATCGGCGTGGACGGAGAGACGTGGGAGGTAGCCCCGGCGGGACGCGTGACGGTGTACGACCGCGACCAGTTCGGCGTGGTGTTCGAGCAGGGGACCGGTCCCGAGCGACGCCGTCGCTTCACGCGCTACGCGCCGGTGGGCAGCCGCAGTCCCGACGCCGCTCTGGCTGAGCTCTCCGAGCGGGAGCTGGTGGAGCTGTTCCGGCAGTCGCAACCGGCCTGGACCGCGCCGGAGGGTGCCTACGGCGCGCGTTGACCTGCATTGTCACTCGACGGCGTCGGACGGGGAGTACCCGCCGGCCGAAGTCGCGCGACGGGCACAGGCGGCGGGCCTGGCCGCGATCGCGCTGACCGATCACGATACGACGAGCGGCGTTCCCGAGGCGACCCGCGCGGGCGAAGCGGTCGGCGTGCGTGTGGTGTCCGGTTGCGAGTTCAGCGTGAAGGCGCCCTGGGGTGAGCTCCACCTGTTGGGCTACTTTCTGCCGCCGGGTCACGCCCGGCTCGAGGAATTCCTCGCCGGCACCCGGGCAGCGCGGCAACGTCGCGCGGAGCAGATCGTGGCGCACCTGCATCGGCTCGGCGTCGCCATCGAGGTCGGGGACATCGTGCGCGCCGCGAACGGTGGGGCGCTGGGTCGTCCCCACGTGGCTCGAGTGCTGGTGCAGCGCGGGGTGTGCGTCGACATGAACGAGGCGTTCGCCCGCTACCTGGGTCGGGGCAGACCGGCCTACGTCGAGAAGCCGCTCCCGACCCTGCAGCAAGTCGCCGACCTGGTCCACGCCGTCGGCGGGATTGCCGTCGCGGCCCACCTCGGTGACCACGGCTCCGAAGGTCAGATCCGACAGTTCCAGGAGCAGGGTCTCGACGGCCTCGAAGTGCGGCACCCAAGCCATTCGCCGGGCACCGAGCGGAGGATCACCGGGATCGCACAGCGGCTCGGCATGGCCGTGAG
>DASQAM010000261.1:0-3464 GCA_035635735.1 Gemmatimonadales bacterium
CGGGACGACGCCGTGATCACATTTACCGATTGCGCGGTCGTGCCCGAGCCCACCCCGGAGCAGCTCGCCGATTCGGCGGTGGCGGCGGCGCGCGATCGACGCCGGATCGTGGGCGACGAGCCGATCGTCGCTTTCCTCTCCTACAGCACGAAGGGCAGTGCGGCCGGACCGCGCGTGGAGCGCGTGCGGCAGGCGTTCGAGAGCCTCGCGCGACGGCGGCCCGATTTCGCGTTCGACGGGGAGCTCCAGACCGACGCGGCGCTGGTCGCCCACGTGGCGGCGCGCAAGGCCCCGGGCTCGCGTGCCGCCGGTCACGCCAACGTGCTCGTGTTTCCCGATCTTGACAGCGGCAACATCGGATACAAACTGGTGCAGCGCCTGGGCGGCTGGGAGGCGATCGGGCCGATCCTCCAGGGACTTGCGCGACCCGTCGCCGACCTGTCGCGAGGCGCAACGGCCGACGATATTGTGGACACGGCGGCGGTCGCCGTCCTTCAAGCGGGAGAGCGGTCATGAGCTTCAGTCTCAACAAGGACAAGCACGGCGTGGTGGTGGTCGGGGTGGACGGGCAGTTGATCGTCGGCAACCGTCAAGAGCTGAAGCAGAAGGTGCTCGACACCCTCGAAGCCGGTGGCAAGAAGTTCGTCATCGATTTCACCAAGACCGGCTACATCGACTCGTCCGGCCTTGGCGTCCTGGTGTCGCTCTCGAAGAAGATCCGCGAGCAGGGTGGGGACCTCCGGCTCTGCGGCTTGAACGAAGATCTGCAGACGCTGTTCGAGCTGACCAAGTTGGACACGCTCTTCGCGATCGCCAGAACACCCGAGGAGGCGCTCGCCGCTTTCTAGCCCGTGACCACGCCGCTGCCCCCGCTGCCCCCGCAGCCCCCGCGGCCCACGCAGCCCCTCCAGGTTCGCCGGCGGGCGACGGGAGGCGAGACTGAGATCGAGTTGTCGCTCGACGTGCCGAGCGACCTCGAGTACGTCGGCGCAGCGGTGGAGCTGATCGCGGACGAGCTGCCCGGCGGTCCCTTGTCCCCCCGTCGCATCCGTTTCAACTTCCGCACCGCCTTCGCGGAAGCCCTCGCCAATGCCATCGCGTACGGCAACAGTCGAGACCCGGGGCGCCTCGTGCGCGTACGGGTCGAGGTGGCGCGCGATGCCGTGCGGCTGCACGTGACCGACGAGGGCAACGGGTTCAATCCCGCCGGCGTCCCCGATCCCACGCTCCCCGAGCGCCTCGAGCGCGAGGACGGTCGAGGCCTGTTCGTGCTGCGGAGCCTCGTGGACCATGTGGCCTTCAACGAGAAAGGGAACTCGGTGTGCCTGACGCTCCGGGCGGGCTGAGCCGAGTCGAGCGGCTGCTCCCGGTGCTCGAGCGGCTCGTCGGGGCGCGCCTGCGGCTGCGGCGGACCGGGGAGGCCGGGACGGCGGACGGCTCGACCCGGCTCGAGCCGATTCCCGAGAGCGAGGGGTTGTGGCTCGAGATCCTGAACGGGGAACCGGGGAAGTCTTTGACCCCGGGCGCCAGCCCGGGGATGGCTCAGGAGCTGGCCCAGGTCGTCGGCTCCGTGCTCGCCGCCGAGCGCGATGCCGTCCAGGTCGCGGCCGAGCTGTCGGAGCGCTACGAGGAGATCGACCTCATCTACACGATCAGCGAGATCCTGGGCCACACGATTCGGCTCGACGAAGCGGCGGACCGGATTCTGCGGGAGGTGTCGACGGTGGTCGGGGCCCGGCGCGCGACGCTCCTGGTGTACGATGCCGAGCAGCAGATGTTGCGTATCGTCGCCGCGCGCGGCATGGACGCGCAGGACAGGGAGCCGATCGAGGTGGACGATGCCTGCTCGGTGGCCGCGCGCGTGTTCCGCGAGATGCGGATCGTGAGCTACGACCCGACCGACCCCGCGGCCCCGAACCCCGGCTGTCCCGAAGGCCGGAACTACCGGGGCCAGGCGTTCCTCTCGGTCCCGGTCCTGTACGCCGCGCCGGGGGCGCGCGGCAAGCCGATCGGCGTGATCAATCTGACGGACCGGGTGGGGGGAGACGCGTTCACCGCGGGCGACCGCAAGCTGGTGGCCGCGATCGCGAACCAGATCGGCGCGGCGATCGAGAACGCGCGCCTCGTCGCCCGCGATCTGGGACAGCAGCGAGTGCTCCGGGAGCTCGAGCTGGCGCGTGACCTGCAGCTCAAGCTGCTGCCGTCGCCGCTCGTCGTCGCGTCGCGCGTCGACGTAGCGGCGCGCTGCCGCCAGGCGGAGTCGGTGGGCGGGGACTTCTACAACCTGCTCAACCTGCGGGCGGACCGCATCGGCGTGATGATCGGCGACGTGACGAGCCACGGCTTCGGCGCCGCGCTCATCATGGCGCTCGTGATGGCGGCCTCCGGCATCCACGCGGAATCGGCCGAGGCACCGACCGAAGTGCTGCGCCGACTCGAGGAGTCGCTCGCCGATGAGCTCGCGAGCACGGAGATGTTCCTCAGCGTGTTCTACGCCGTGGTCGACCAGAAAGCCGGTCGCATCACATTTGCGAACGCGGGCCATCCGCATGCGTTTCTGATATCCACGCGGACGCGCGAGGCGGTCCGGCTCGAAGCCACACGGCCGCCGCTCGGTGTCGCCAACGCGCCGGGTCAGGATGCCATGCAGACCTGGGCGCGGCGGGAGGGCATCATCTGCCTCTTCACCGACGGCGTGGCCGAGGCGCTGGGGGGGGGCGGGAGCGGCGAGCGGTTCGGCGAGGAACGCGTGCTCGGGCACGTCGCCCGGTTGAAGGACCGCCCGGCGCGCGAGATCCTCGAGTCCGTGCACGCCGACCTCGCCGGCTTTACGGGCGGCGCGCCGCCGGCCGACGACCGCACCGTCGTCATCCTCAAGGTGTGATCCCGAACAAGCGGCTCGGCCAGCACTTCCTCACCGATCGGAACATCCTGCAGCGCATCGTCGACGCGCTCGAGCCCGCACCCGACGACGTGGTGGTCGAGATCGGTGCGGGGACGGGGAGCCTCACCGAGCAGCTGCTCGCCCGCGGGCTGCGGGTGATCGCGATTGAGAAAGATCGGCGGCTGATATCCGAATGCGGAATGCGGAATGCGGAATGCGGAATTGACAGACTCTCGATCGTGCAGGGAGACGCGCTTCGCCTCGATTGGCATGCTCTTGCCATTCCGCATTCCACATTCCCCATTCCGCATTTCAAAGTCGTCGGCAATATTCCGTACGCCATCACCTCTCCCCTGATCGACAAAGCCCTCACGCCGCCGCTCCCCGCGCGGATCGTGTTTCTCGTCCAGGCCGAGGTCGCCGACCGGATCGCCGCACGCCCCGGGTCGAAGACGTACGGCGCCCTGTCCATCGGCGTACAGGCCGTGGCTCGCGTGGAGCGGCTCTTCACCGTGCACGCCGGAGCGTTCACGCCACCGCCCAAGGTCACGAGTGCCGTGGTGCGTCTCACGCCGCTCGC
>DASQAM010000262.1:0-5335 GCA_035635735.1 Gemmatimonadales bacterium
GATGGTCCCGTCGCAGAACGTAGACGGCGCGATCGACCTGATGGCGGGTTTGTTCCAAGATGCCCGCTTTTCGAATCAGGACCTCAAAGAAGAGCGCCCCGTCGTCCTCAACGAGCTGCAGCGTCACGCGTCGGACCCCGAAGATTGGCTCGGTCGGCAGGTTGCGCAGGCGCTGTGGGGAACTTCGTGGAGCCGCAAGGACGCGAGCGGCGACAGCGTGACCCTCGCCGGCATCACCCTCGATCACTTGAAGGCGACATACAGCCGCTACTACGTCCCCAACAACGCAGCGCTAATCGTGACCGGCGACGTCGTGACTGAGCGGGTGTTCGAACAGGCTCGAGAACAGTTCCGAGACTGGAAGCGCGGACCCGACCCGTTCGCGGATCGGCCAATCCCCCCCATTGCCCCGCGCGCGAGTAACGGCGTGGTGATGCTGGCCCACGACGTCCGGGACGTCACCATCCGCATCGCGCTGCAGGGACCGAGCGTCGGGCAGGATACCGGGGCGACCTACGCGGCGGACGCCCTGTTCGACCTGCTGAACGACCCCGCGTCCGGCTTTCAGCAACGGCTCGTCACGAATGGACCGTTCGAATCGGTAACCGGCACGTACTACACCTTGAGTCATGGCGGACCGATCGAGATCGTGGGCAAGACGTCACCCGAGCGTGCCCAGGACGCTTTGGTCCGGCTGCTGAATGAGCTCGAGACGCTCGATGTCCTGGAAGGGGTGAGCGACGAAGACCTCGCGATCGCGAAGAAGCACCGTGAGGTGCAGTTGGCACTCACGCGCGAGCGGATCGCGGGACTTGCACCCGCGCTCGCCCAATGGTGGAGCAGTGCCGGGCTCGACTATCACCTGGCCTACGACGGCCGCATGGCCGCCCAGAACATCGATGATCTGCGGCGGTTTGCCGGCACGTACGTCGTAGGGCGGCCGCGCGTGATCGGCGTGCTGGCGCCGCCGGCGACCACGGATCGGCTCGCCGCCTGGCTGCGCCATCCCGCGGCGCGGAGCGGCCCGTGAACGTTGCTCGCCGACCGCGCGCCGCGTGCCTCCTCGCGCTGGTTCCGCTGATGCTCGCCGGCGCCCGGGGTCCGGGGCACGCACCGTCCGGCAGCGGGGCAGACACGCTGACCACCGCCTACGACGTCGCGGGCATTCGGGTCCTGCAGCGCCGCACGGAGAGCAGCGACATCGTCGCGGTGCGCCTCTACCTGCTTGGCGGGACGCGCCAGATTACGGAGCGCACCGCCGGCATTGAGCCCCTGTTGTTGCGTGCCGCGGCATACCACGGCGGGCGCGCGTTGGACCGCACGGGAAGCGTCGTCGCGCTCGAGCCGGAGGCAGACTGGACGGTATGCGGGTTCACCGGCCTGGTTCAGGATCTCGACGCGGCCTGGCGTGCATTCGTCGATCGGCTGGTGCAGCCCGAGCTTTCCGACGAGGCCGTCGCAGGCGCCCGCCGCCGGCTCCTCACCCAGGCCCGTCGCCGCTATACCGAGCCCGATCAACGACTCCACGTGATCGCTATGCGCGCGCTGTTTCGCGACCATCCCTACGCGCTCGATCCCGAGGGAACAGAAGCGTCCCTCACCGCGCTGACGGCGGAGGACCTCCGGGCCTACGCCCGGGACCAGCTCGTCACGTCCCGCATGTTGCTCGCCGTCGTGGGCACCGTGACGCGCGCGCATGTCGAGTCGCTCGTAACCGCCACGTTGGGCCGGCTGCCCCGAGGTGCCTACCGCTGGACCCTCCCCCCAGCGCCGCGAGCGCACAGTCCAGCGTGGCTGATCGAGAACCGGGACCTGCCGACCGCCTACATCCTCGGGCTGTTTCCCGGCCCGCCCCCGACGGCGGGTCAGCGTTACTGGGCGTTTCGCGTCGCCACCTCGGTGCTATCCGGTCAGATCCGCTACCACATTCGGGAGGAGCACAGTCTGTCCTACGCGGCGTACGCGCCGTTTTACGACCAGGCGATCCCCGTGGGCGGCGTGTACGTCAGCACGGCCACGCCGGACGAGGCACTCGCGCTCGTCCATCAGGCGATCCGCGAGATCGCCACGCTCCGGTTCAGTGGGTACTCCCTCGGACGATTCATCGACGGCTACCGCTTCAACTATCTGGTCGACAATGCCACGGCGGAACGACAGGCGGATTTTCTCGCGCGCGCCGAGCTCTATCTCGGCAGCTTCCGCAAGGGTGAAGAGTCCCTGCAGCTCCTGCACCGCGTTCTTCCCGAAGACCTCGCACCGATCGTGTACGCGCACATGGGAAGCATCCAATACGCCTACCTGGGCGACACGGCCAGAATGCACGGGCAGTGGTGACCCGGCTCGGCGCTTGCTTGTGTCGGGCCGTCCCACCGCTCATACTCCATCCTTGATACATACCGGAGGCGGCATATGCGGAGAGTGCTTTGCGCCGCTATCGTCTTGGCTGCGTGCGCACCGGGCGATAGGTCGCGCTCGTCGGCCGGGCCAGCGCAGAAGTACGCCGGGACGTGGGAAGGCCGGTCGTTCCGGAGCGAGTCCGACACCGGGACGCCGTGGCGCATCGTGACCGCCGTCGCGCCGGATGGCTCGCTGCGCGGGACGATGACGTACACCTCGGTCACCGCACCGCCGGTGCCGATCCGCGCGCGGGACGTCAGCGACACTGCCGTCGTCAGCGAGCTCGGACCCTACCACAGCATTACGGCCAAACTGGACGTCGTGACGACCACCACGGGCAAGCTGCGGGGTGATTCGCTCAACGGCACCTTCGAGATGCGGCCCGCGGGTGGTGGGAACGTGATCATGAGCGGCAACTTCCGCTCCAAGCGCGTCACGCCCTAGGCGACTCGGGGAATCGGCTGCAAGTCAACTCGCACACCACGACTGGATCAGAGGCGTGACGGACGACATCGCCCCGCTTACTAATCTGGGGCCAGGGATCCTCAGGAGGGCACGATGCGGGCCATGGGTATCGCCACTCTAGCAGCATTGGCCGCCGCGTGCGGCGGGGCACAGGGTGCCTCTGATCGACCGCGGAACGTCGCGGCAGACTCCGCGTTCCGTGCCGACTCGGCCACCTTGGCCGCCATCGTGCAGCGGGATGACGCGGAGCGGCACCGCGTCGCGGGCAAGCAGACGAGCGGGGCATTCGCGCCATACAACGGCGACGGTCCGACGGCGCCCGCTGCGTTCTCCAGCACTGACCCGCCACCCCCCGCAGCTCCCGCACTCGACGCGGCGGGCATTCTCGCCGTCAGCAGTTATGAAGCCGCCCAATACCTGAAGGGCAAGAAGGGGCGGGTGACGCTCGCTATCCTGTACGGCACGCGGTGCCCGCGATCCCGGGCGATGTTCCCGGGCTTCGTCGCACTCGCGCGCCACTACCAAGGACAGCAGTTCGACGTGGCCGCATTCTCAACTGACGACGACGAGGACAAGGTCGACATTCCAGGTTTCCTAGCGCGATACGAGGCACCGTTCGACCCTCTGTACATCAAGCCGTGGCAGCCCGGGGAGTTGAGCGGAGCACTCAGTCCGCTCGGCTTTCACCTCACGAGGGCCCCGTGGGACAGGCCGTACGTGGCAGTCCTCGATCCGCAGGGGAATGTGGTCGCTCAGTGGAATCCCGCGACCAACCTGGCGGCGATTGACGCCGCGATCCAATCCCAGCTCGCGCGATAACCGACCCCGATCCTTTTACCGGCCTCGAGCGGCGCGCGCGCCTCGCCCTCACCGCCGTGCTCGCGGTGTACGGCGGGTTCCTGATTCTCAACCCCGGCCACTACGGCTGGCTCGACAGCCTCGACCTCGCGATCCACGAGTTCGGGCATCCCCTGTTCGGTGTGTTCGGAGAGTTCATCGGCTTCCTCGGCGGCACGCTGATGCAGCTCCTCATGCCGGCGATCTTCGTGGCGTACTTCTGGCGGCAGGGCGACCGGCATGCATCGATGGTCGCGCTCTGGTGGGTGGCCCAGAACCTCTGGAACGTCTCGGTCTACGTGCAGGACGCCCGCGCAGAACAGCTGCCGCTGGTGGGCGGCGGCGAGCACGACTGGAACTACCTCCTCGGCACCCTCGGACTCCTGAGCCAGGATCAGCTCATCGGCGGCGCCGTCCGGTTGGCCGGCGTGCTGGTGTATGCCTGGTCCTGCCTGCGGGGCTGGACCTACGCTGGCGAGCGGGCCGAGCCATCGTAGCTTAGCCCCGACCTCAAGGAGCGCTCATGCCGACCGCCAACATCAACATTCTCGCCGTCCTCGTCGCCGCGGTCCTGACCTTTGTCCTCGGCGCCGTCTGGTACTCCCCCGTCCTGTTCGCCAAACAGTGGATGGCGGCTCAAGGGTACACCGCCGAGAAGCTCGAGGAGATGAAGCGCAGGGGAGTGACCCGGGCCTACGCCGTCTCGGTGCTGTGCTATTTGGTGACCGCCTATGTCATGGCGCTCCTCGCCTCGTACACGAATTCGACCACCCTGGCGCAAGGGCTCTGGCTCGGCTTCCTCTCGTGGCTCGGGTTCGCCGCCACGGTCGGGCTCACCGCGAACATGTTCTCGGAGAAGCCCATCGCCGCCTGGGTCCTCGACGCGGGCTATCAGCTTTCGTATCTCGTCCTCATGGGCGTGCTGCTGTCGGTGTGGCGCTGAGCAGGTGGCCCAAACCCCTGGCTCCACCCCCACCGCCTCCCGTACCGCCCTCGTCGGCGGCGCCTCGGGACTGGTCGGCAGTCAGGTGCTGCACCTGCTGCTCGAAGATCCGGCGTACGGGCGCGTCACGGTGCTCGTCCGTCGCGACCTGCCGCTCACGCACAAGAAGCTGGAGCAACGCGTGGTGAGCTTCGATCGCCTGGCCCAGATGTCCGATTTCCCGCGCGTGCACGACGTATTCTGCTGCCTCGGCACGACCATGAAGCAGGCGGGCTCGCCGGACGCGTTCCGCAAGGTTGACTTCACCTACGTCGTCGAGCTCGCCCGGGTTGCCGTGCGGCACCGCGCCTCGCAGTTCCTCGTGGTGACGGCTATCGGCGCCGATCCTCAGTCGCGGATTCTCTACAGCCGGGTGAAGGGGGAAGCGGAGGAAGCGGTGCGCCGGCTGCAGTTCGAGAGCATCCAGATCTTCCGGCCGTCGCTGCTCGTCGGCGCACGGGCCGAGAGCCGGCCCGCCGAGCGCGTGGCCGGGCTGCTCGGCATGCTCGTCGCCTGGGCATTTGTGGGACCCCTGGCCCGGTACCGACCGATCAAGGCCAAGGCTGTGGCGCGCGCCATGGTACGGGTCGCCCGCGAGGCGCCGCGCGGTACACACGTGTACGAGTCCGAAGATATCCGCCGGCGCGCCGCCAA
>DASQAM010000263.1:0-8009 GCA_035635735.1 Gemmatimonadales bacterium
TGACCCACCGCGCGAAGCAGTTGGGTTTCACCCTCGCGCCTGAGGCAGGGGAGCTGCTCCTCGCCAGCGTCGGAAACGACCTCTCAGGCCTCGCCCGTGAGCTCGAGAAGCTCGCGCCGCTCTGCGCGGGGCGGCCCGCCACCCGAGACGAGGTGGCTGCGCTGGTGGGCGTGCGCCGCGGCGAGACGCTCCAGGATTTCGTCGACGCGGCGCTCGAGCGACGCGCAGCGGACGCTGCCCGGCTGGTCGAACCCGTGCTCGAGCAGGCCGGCATGAGCGGCGTCCGCGTGCTCAGCGCGCTCGGCACCGCCCTCGTCGGCACGGCGCTCGCCCGAGCGGAGCTCGATCGCGACGCCCGGCGACCCGATCGCCTCGAGGGTGCGTTGCTGTCGCACCTCCGGACCGCGCGCCCGTACGGCCTGGGGAGCTGGGAACAGACGGCACTCCGCTGGGCCCGCTGGTCGGAGCTCTGGACCAGGCCCGAACTGCGCAGCGCCCTGCGACTGGCCTTGGACGCCGATCGCGCTCTCAAGTCGAGCACGCTGACCGACGAAGCCGGCATCCTCGAGCAGCTGGTGTTGTCGTGGGACGTGCGGGTGAAGGAGGCGGCGTGACAGGCGGACGGAGGCTCGTGCTGGCGGCCGCGCTCCTGACGGCAGGTCCCCTGTTTCACCTGTGCGCCCAGACCGACACGGTCCGGGTGGCCGCCCTCCGGGTCGCTCAGACCCGCCCCGACTCCGCACGCGCCATGGTTCGCCGGCTGCTCGCGAGCCGGTCCCCACAGGATTCCATCTATCCCGGCGTACTCTTCACCGCGGGCCGCATCGCGGCCGACGCGACCACCGCCGCGACCAACCTGCAACGCGTCGTGGTGGAGTATGGGCGGTCGGTATGGGCCGACTCGGCGCTCGTGCTGCTCACGCAGCTCTACTTCGCTCAGGGCGATCCCGCGGCCACCGTGCAAGCGGCAGAGCGGTTGCGCCTCGACTATCCTGACTCCCCGTTGCGGCCTCGGGCGAACTTCTGGGGCGCGCGCGCCTACTTCGACCTCAAGGACGACGCACACGGCTGCTCGTTGATCCGCGAGGCGCTGGACGGCGCGGGCGCCGACGTGGAGTTCAAGAATCAGGTCACCTTCTACGCCTCGCGCTGTGCCTCTGCCACCGCGGCCCCACCGGTCAGCGCGCCCGCCACGGCGGGCGACACTCAGGCGAAGCCCGCGTCTCCGGCCGCGACGTATGCCGTCCAGGTGATGGCGGTGAAGAGCGCGGCGCAGGTGGACGAGATGCTCACGCGTCTGAAGGTGATGGGCTTCGACGCCCGCGTGGTGCGTGACACGAGCGGCTTGTTCAAGGTGCGGGTCGGGCGGTACGCGTCGCACGACGAAGCGGCGCAGGCCCAACGGCGCATCAAGACCAGGCTCGGAGGCCAGCCGTTCGTCGTGGAGGAGCCATGACGCCGCGCGTCGAGGCGGACACCCCGCTGATGCAGCAGTATCGCGAGATCAAAGCACGACACCCCGACACCATCCTGTTCTTTCGGATGGGTGACTTCTACGAGATGTTCGAGGACGACGCGCAGCTCGCCGCCCGCGAACTGGGTCTCACCCTCACGTCGCGGAACAATGGCGGTGCGTCGGAAGTGCCCCTCGCCGGCGTTCCCGTCAAGGCGGCGACGGAGTACCTGCGGCGGCTGATCGGCCTCGGTCACCGCGTTGCGATCTGCGAGCAGGTGGAGGATCCCAAGCTCGCGAAGGGCCTCGTGCGACGTGCGGTCGTGGAGACCGTCACCCCTGGCAGCGTGCTCGCCGACGACTGGCTCGAGCGCGGCCGGAACAATTTCCTGCTGGCAGTCGACGCTCGAAGTGCACCGGCCGGACTTGCGGCGCTCGATCTCACGACCGGCGAGCTCCTGCTCGAGACCGTGGCGTCGGAGGACCTCGCCGCAGTGCTCGCTCGCTACGAGGCCCGGGAACTCGTGCTTCCCAGCGGCACGCCGGCTCCCCTCCCGGTTCCGGGCGCTGTGCGCACCGAGCGCGAGGCGTGGGAATTTGATCCCGACCTGGGGCGCGAGGATCTGGCTCGAACCTTCCGGATGGCATCCCTCGACGGGCTCGGCGTCGAGCCGGGCGACCGCCCCGCCCTGGGCGCGGTGGGGGCACTGCTCCGCTACGCGCGGGAGCTCAAGCCGGGCGGCCTGCCACACCTGGCCCGCCCCCGCATGCTGCGGCGTGGCGACCTGCTGCCGCTCGACGAGATGACCCGGCGCAACCTCGAGCTGGTGGAGCCGCTCCGCGCCGACCCGCCCGGTCACGCGAGCGTGGCCGGGACCACGCTGCTCGGCGTGCTCGACCGCACCATGACTCCGATGGGCGCCCGCCTGTTGCGCGCGTGGCTACTCGCACCGCTCGTCGACCCCGCGGCCATAACCACCCGCCTGGATGCCGTGGAGGTCCTGGTCGGCGACGTGCGCGGGCGGGACCGCCTGCGCGAAGCACTTGACGGGGTACGCGACGTCGAGCGCCTGGCGGGTCGTGCCGCACTCGGGCGCGCGACCGCGCGCGAGCTGGGGGCATTGCGGGATTCGATCCTGCGTCTGCCCGACGTTCGCGCGGCGCTCGACGGCCTGGAAGCGCGGGGGCGGGCATCCCGGCTCGAGGAAGCCGCGGACCGCCTCGATCTCCTCCAGGACCTGGGCGACGAGCTCGCCCGGGCGCTCGTGGAGCGTCCGCCGGCCCAGGCATCCGACGGCGACGCGATCCGAGCCGGGTACGATCACGAGCTCGACGAGCTCAAGGACGCTCGCGACGGCGGGAAGCAGTACATCGCGGGGCTCCAGGCGCGCGAGCGCGAGCGCACCGGCATCTCCTCGCTCAAGGTCGGGTTCAACAAGGTTTTCGGCTATTACCTCGAGATCACGAACCCGCACCGGGACCGCGTGCCGGCGGACTACGAGCGGCGCCAGACGCTGTCCGGCGCCGAGCGGTTCGTCACGCCCGAGCTGAAAGCGTACGAGGCCAAGGTGCTGGGTGCCGAGGAGGGGATCGCGGCGCGCGAGGCGGAGCTCGTCGACGCGTTGCGCGTTCGAGTGGCCGAGGCGATTGCTCGCGTGCAGACGACGGCGGGGGTGCTCGCCCGGCTCGACGTCTGGGCCGCCCTCTCCGACGTCGCCCACGGCGAGGGCTATGTGCGGCCCGAGGTCAATGACGACTTCACCATCATGCTCGAAGGCAGCCGCCATCCGGTCGTGGAGCGCATGATGGCGCGCGAGGCCTTCATCCCGAACGACGTGCTGCTCGACGAGGCCGGGCGCGTGATCCTCCTCACCGGGCCGAACATGGCGGGGAAGTCGACGCTGCTCAGGCAGGTGGGATTGTGCGTCGTGCTCGCCCAGATGGGGGCCTTCGTCCCCGCGCGGCGCGCCGTCGTCGGCGTCGTGGATCGGCTGTTCACGCGGGTAGGGGCGTCGGACAATCTGGTGCGCGGTCAGTCGACGTTCATGGTGGAGATGAGCGAGACCAGCGCCATCCTCCACGGCGCGACGGCGCGGAGCCTCGTGCTGCTCGACGAGATCGGACGGGGCACCTCGACCTACGACGGCGTCGCGATCGCGTGGGCCGTGACCGAGTTCCTGCACAACACGGTCGGGTGCAAGACGATCTTCGCAACCCATTATCACGAGCTCACGCAACTCACCGAGGAGCTCGCTCACGCGCGCAACTTCAACGTGGCTGTGCGCGAAGCGGGGGACGAAATCGTGTTCCTGCATCGGCTCGAGCCGGGCGGCACCGACCGATCGTACGGCATCCACGTGGGGCGGCTGGCAGGACTTCCCGCGCCGGTCGTCGGGCGGGCGTGGCAGGTGCTCGCTCTGCTCGAAGCGGGTCATCATGTGGCGCACCAGGCTCCGCCGACACCCCCCGACGCGGCCCAGCTCGGCCTGTTCAGCCCGTCGGGAAGCCCGCCCCCCCATCCGCTGCTGGAGGAGCTCGATCGACTCGACGTGAACACGCTGTCGCCGCTCGACGCGTTGAATCGGCTCGCGGCGTGGAAGAAGCAGCTCGCGGAGGGACCATGAGAGTCTGCACCGTCGCCTTCGCCGGCCTCCTGAGCGTCGGCGCCGCCGGGTGCCGCCAAGCACCCCCGGCCGAGCAGGCGGGAAGCGGGTCGCCCGGCGTCCCGCCGGACCAGGAGCCGCCGGTGGCACTGAACGCCGACTCGCCGATCCAGTACCCGCCCCGGCTGTACGACCAGAAGGTCGAGGGCGACGTGATCCTGCGCCTGTTCGTCGATTCCGCGGGACGCATGCAACCCGAATCGAGCCGTGTGGCCGAATCGAGCGGCTATCCCGCGCTCGATTCGGCGGCGCTCACGGGCGCGCGCAAGCTGCGCTTCGCTCCCGCCCGGCGCCACGGCTTGTCCATCGCCACGGCATTCCTCCAACCGGTCGAGTTCCGTCACCCGCAGGCGAGCGGGGCCGTCTCGAAGGGGGAGCCGGACACCACGCGTCCCCGACCTGCTCCGGCCCCCCCGCCGGTGGCTCCGGTCCGCCCGGCTCGGCGTGACACGACGCCCGCGAAGCGGGACACAGTCCCGCAGCGCTTGGACTCGGCGCGCACCGTCCCGGACAGCGCGGCGAAGCCGGACACGAATGCCGTCCCACGCTAAGCCGTACGGCAATATCCTCGAGACCATTGGCTGGACGCCGCTGGTCCGGCTGAACCGCGTCACGCAGGGGATCCGGACGCCGGTGTACGCCAAGGCGGAGTTTTTTAATCCCGGCGGGTCCGTGAAGGACCGCATCGGCTTGGCGATGATCGAGGCGGCGGAGCGCGAAGGGCGTCTCAAGCCCGGGGGCCTGATCGTGGAGGCCACGTCGGGCAATACGGGGGTGGGGCTCGCGCTCGCCGCCGCGGTGAAGGGCTACCGCTGCGTGTTCACCATGCCGGACAAGATGTCGCAGGAGAAGGCGCGGCTGCTGCGCGCGCTCGGCGCCGAGGTGATCATCACGCCGACCGCGGTGCCCCCCGACCACCCCGAGAACTACATCATGAAGGGGCGGGCGATCGCCGCGGCGCACCCCAACGCGATCTTCGCCGACCAGCACTACAACCCGGTGAACCCAGAAGTGCATTACCGCACGACCGGTCCCGAGCTGTGGGAGCAAACGGCGGGGAAGATCACGCACTTCGTGTGCGCACCGGGGACGGGCGGGACGGTGAGTGGGGCGGGTCGGTTCCTCAAGGAGAAGAACCCACGGGTCCGCGTGATCGCCGGCGACCCGGTCGGCTCGATCTACACCGAGTACGCGCGCACCCATCAGAAGATCGAGGGCCATCCCTACAAGGTGGAGGGGATCGGCGGCGACAAACTGCCGACCTCGCTTCACTGGGACGTGATCGACGAATGGATAACGGTGTCCGACAAGGACGCCATGCTGATGGTGCGGCGCCTGGCCAAGGAAGAGGCCCTGTTCGCCGGAGGCTCGACCGGCGTCAACGTCGTGGCTGCGCTCGACGTGGCACGTCGGGTGAACGACCCGCAAGCGCTCGTGGTGACCGTGCTCGCCGACACCGGAGAGCGGTATCTGTCGAAGGTCTTCAACGACGAATGGCTGCGGGAGAACCAGATCCTCGAGGCGGAGCGCGTGTCGGTGGCCAAGCTCCTCGAGGCGCGGAACTCGGGTGCGCCCCCGCTGATCTCGGTCGCTCCGACAGCGACGGTGCGCCAGGCGCTGAACCTGATGAGCACGTACAACGTGTCGCAGCTCCCGGTGCTGGACGTCGGCGACGGGGTGGGTGCCGTGTCCGAGCAGGGGCTCATGGCCCGGGCGCTCGAGGACCCGGTGACGCTGGACCAGCCGGTCCAGGATGTGATGGATGCGCCGTTCCCGGTCGTCGATGCCGACCTTCCCGTCGAGCGGCTCACCACCCTTCTGTCGCGCGAGACGCCGGCGGCGCTGGTGCGACGCGAGGGTAAGATCGCGGGGATCGTCACGCGGTACGACGTGCTCCACCAGCTCGCCGGAATCCACTGATGCGGATCGCGGTGATCACGGGCGGTGCGACGGCGGAGCGCGCGGTCGCGTTCGCCGGCGCCGCCCAAATCGTGGAGGCGCTGCGGAGTCGCGGGCACACGGTGCGGGTCGTCGATACAGTGACCGGGCTCCTCTCCCCCACCGACGAGCAGCGGCTGCTCACGACCGCGGTCGGCCGGGAGCCGCCCGCGGTGGCGGAGCTCGACGGGCGCGAGCGCGCGATGCTCTCGAACGGGCTCGCGGGGCTCAAAGAGGTCACCGGAGCGGACGTGCTGTTCCTGTGCCTGCATGCTGGGCGCGGTGAGGGGGGGATCCTGCAGGCGGTGCTCGACGTGATCGCCGTGCCCTATACCGGCAGCGGGGCGCTGGCGAGCGCGCTCGCCATGGACAAGGACCTCGCCAAGCGGCTGTTCCGGGCGGCGGGGGTGCCCGTACCCGCGTGGTTCATGGCCCCCGTCGCCCCCGAGGATGTGACCACGGCGCTGGGATGGCCCGTGATCGTGAAGCCGTCGAAGATGGGCTCCTCCGTGGGGATGACGCTGGTGCGCAACGCCGAAGGGTTGGACGCGGCGGTGGAAGTCGCAAAAGCGTTCGATACCGAGGTCATGGCGGAGCAGTTCATCCCCGGGCGAGAGCTGACGGTGGGGGTGCTGGGTGACGTGCCGTTGCCGGTGGGTGAGATCATTCCGAAGCACGAGCTGTTCGACTACGAGTGCAAGTACACGCCGGGGATGTCGGAGGAGATCTTCCCCGCGAAGCTCGATACGACATTGGCGCGGCAGCTGCAGGAGCTGGCGCTCACGGCTCACCGGGCCCTCAAGCTCGGGGGGTATTCGCGCGTCGACTTCCGATTGAGCGCCGAGGGCGACATCTTTTGCCTCGAGGCGAACACGCTCCCCGGCATGACGCGCACCAGCCTCCTCCCCCAGGCCGCCCGGGCTGCGGGGATCGAGTTTCCGGAGCTGTGCGAGCGGATCTGCCGGCTCGCGGGGAACTCGGGGAGCGCGCGCGGGGGATAACTACACGATGGACCCGCAGCGGATGTTCGGCATGACTCCGTGGGTGCGGCGGCTGATCGTCGCCAACCTCGTTGTCTTCCTGCTCCAGGTGACGTTGTTCGTCAGCCCGGGGTTCGTGGCCACGCTCGGGTTCGCCCCGCTCTCCGCCTTCCGGCAGCCGTGGACGTTTTTCACGTACATGTTCGTTCACGCCAACCTGCTGCATCTCGCTTTCAACCTGCTCGCGCTGTACGTCTTCGGTCCCGAAGTGGAGGAGCGGATGGGTGGCGGGGCGTTCGTGCGCTACTACCTGCTCTGCGGATTGGGAGGGGCCGTCCTGTCGCTGGTGCTGGGGTGGAGCTTCGGCCGGCTCAATCCGGTGGTCGGCGCGTCGGCCGCCGTGTACGGCGTGCTGTTGGCGTTCGCGTGGGCGGCGCCGGACGCCCCGATCAACGTGTTGTTCTTCCCCGCGCCGATTGCGGCCAAATGGCTCGTGACGTTCATCGTTGCGATCTCGCTCGCGCTCGCGTTGTTGCCCACCAGCGACGGCGTGGCGCATCTCGCGCATCTGGGCGGATTCGCGACCGGCTTCCTGTATCTGAAGATCGGCGACTGGCGGCTGGGACGCGCGGAGCGCAACCTGCGGCGCCGGTCCGAGCCGAGCGTGCTGGTGCATCCGGGGCGCGCCGCTCGGGCAAGCGACACACCCAAGGCGCCGCGCCGCGTCGAGCGCGATCCCGCGCAGGCGGAAATCGACCGGGTGCTCGACAAGATCTCGGCGCGCGGCATCGACAGTCTCACACCCGCGGAGCGGCGGTTCCTCGCCGAGATGAGCCGCAAGATGCGCGACCACACCTGAGAGCCGTCGCGCGAACCGCAGCACCCTAAAATGTCAAGTCGGTCGCGTCTCGTTCCGGGGCGGGCGCGCGCTTGTCTCCGGCGGGGCCGGTTCCCAAATTGGGGCCGGCCGACTCA
>DASQAM010000264.1:0-4074 GCA_035635735.1 Gemmatimonadales bacterium
CCCTACCGCGCCGATGCGACCGGACGTGCGATCAAAGAGCGCGGTTTGTCCGCGATGGACTTGAAAACGTTCGCCACGGCGTCCGACATGGTCACGATGGTAATGTGGGATCTGGACTCGCTTGACGTGGCGACCAAAGCCGGGGACGGCAGCGTGCGTCACCCGGTACCGCTCGCCGTCCGTTAGCGGGCCGGGCGCACGTCCGCGACGAACACTCCCGTCAGAATCCGGCCGCTTCTCTTGACCTGAACCCAGATGCGATAGTGGCCGGGCTTGGGGAACGCGTACGGAAACGACACGGAGCCGGTAGCGGGGAGCGGTTCCCCCCGATGCGCACCGGTCATCGGGGTGGCACCGCCGGGTACCGCTCCCGGCTCCCCGCTCCCTCGTTCCAACGCCGTTAGCCTCGCGCTCAGGAGCCCGCGAACGGTATCCCCCGGCTGCCGCAGCGCGAAGGTCTCGAGCGCCGCGAGTGACACCGTGCCGGCGGGATGGAGATGGACGAACACGGCGCCGTCGTCGCGGGTGAGCATTGCGTGGCCTGTCATGCCCATGTACGGGTCCAACCGCGCAGGACGACCGGAAGGATCAGTGACGACGAAGTGCAAGGGAGCATCGCGATCCACGACGATCGGTGCCGGGCTCTTGTCCCAGATCATCGTGGAGCCGTCTGTCAACCCGACGACATTTCCCATTCCCCGTTTCCCGTTTCCCGTCGTCCAGGCGTCGTCCGGATCGGTCGGCCGCCACGTGCCCGCCCACTCGTCGAGATCGACCGTGGCGACGAGCGTCTCCGCGAAGCCGCTCTCGTGCACGATGTCGGCGTACGCCCGGTAGCGCCCCCGCTCGAGCGGTGGCAGATGGGTCTCGAAGGTGATGGAGTCGAGCGCGAGGGGGTGGAGGTGGGCGAACCCGTCGAGCGTGGAATCGCGCACGAGAAAGAGGTGCATTACATGCCCGTGGTCCGGCACGAGCGGCGTCCATTGCCGCTTGCGGTTGGTCCACGAGGTGTCGTCGATCGCGAGGCGCAGCACCCGGGCACCGCCGGCCGTCCGCGCGGTGGCGGTCGCGTGCAGCGGCTGGAACAAGCCGGAGCGGTACTCGGAATCCACGCCGTTCCACCAGGCTCGGCCGCCCACCAGAGCGAGGGCGAGCACCAGGGTCGCGACACCCATGGCCACGCGGGAGCGGAGCGTCCGTCGCCGGTCGGGCACGGCTCCGGGCTCGAGACCGCTCTCCCGCACGGCCGCACCGATCAGCGTGACAGCTCCAGCGAAGAGAAAGGCGCCGAGCCCGAGGAGCGCGGCGCCGAGTGCCTTGTCGAGCGCGAGACGACGGGTGGCTACGGCCATGACCGGCACGAGCGCGGTGCCCGACCCCGCAGCACCTTCGACCGTGACCTGCACGCTATACGAGCCGCCCCTCATCAACCAGAGGGCCGCGCTGTACAGGGTCGAGTCTCCTGGTACGTGTTGGCCGACGTCGGGCGGTGGTGGCGCGGCGGTCTGGGGATCCCAGTACACCGGGAGTACAAGCACGCGTCGGGGGAGAGCGCCCTGGGGGAGTGGGGAGAGCAGGCGCACGGTGATCTGGGCGAGCCCGGGGACCACTCCAGGGGTGCGGACAATCACGCGCACCGCGTACGGGCCCGCCGCGCCTTCGAAATACGTGTCGGGACTGCCGACGTGGGCGGATGCGATCAGCGCGATGACGGCGACTGCGGCGAGCCGGCCGGCGCGCCCCGTCATCGCCGCAGACCGGCCATCCAATTCCCCCACCACAACCCGACTCGGGCGGAGCAGACCGCGAGCACCGCGGCGATCCCCAGCTTCACGGGGGTGACCGGGTCTCCCTCGATGCGCCAGAACCGGTAGCGCCATGGCCCCAGTCGGCTGGAGTAGTCCCATTGGTCCACGCCAAACCAGAAGTTCCGCGCGTAGGGCGTGAGCAGGAACTCGGCGAAGAACCACTGGGTGACGAAGAACACGGCCAGGAACGTCGCGCCGCCGAAGAGCGCGAGCCGCCAATCGCGGCCCGGGCCCCACCACTGTACGAGGATATCGAGCGCCGCCGCCGGCACCACGAGTAGCAGTGGGAACGGCGGCGCGACCATGTGTGTGACCGAGTTGAACACGGGGGCGAGCTTCGGCGTCGCCTGGAAGAGTTGCAGCACCCAGATCATCACCAAAGAGATCGCGAGGTACGCGGCTGCGGTGGCGGTCGCCGCCCACCTGAGCCGCGAGGCGCGGGCCACGGCGATGAGCACGAGCGGAAAGGCTGCACCCGCGACCTTGTAGTAGAGCCCGTTGTGCGCGGAGTTAGGGAAGGCGATCTGCTCGATCCCCATGATCGCGATGTTCTGAATCAGGATTCCGGCTCCGAACGCGACGAGGAGTCCCGTAGCGCGCCGGCCGGCCTCGCCGGCGCGGTTCTGGAGCGATTGCACCAAGAACAGCGCGCCGAGCTGGATGCCCGTGAAGCCGAGGGCGAGAATCACGTGGGGCGGCGACAGCACTTTCACGTCGAGCCCGTAGGCGTTGTGCCACCAGTTGTCGAACGGGCCCGACGCGAGCATCGCGATGGCGCCCCAGATCGCGACCCACGCGCCGAGCGGGCCGCGGAAGCCCCAGAAGGTGACGCCGGCGGCTTGCTCTTCCGCGGTTCCCCCGAACGTGGTCCGGAGGACGAGCCAGCCGCACGCCGCGCCGGCGAGTACGCCGCCCAGATAGATCGCGAGATGGGCCGGCGTCCAAAACGTGTCGCGGCCGATGGAGCGGTGCCAGGAAATGTCCCACATCACGCCCACCACCGCGCTCGTCGCCGCGAACACGAGCGCGGCGACGTACCATGGGAGACCCGCCCCGCGGGGAATGGCGCGCCTGGATGGGATGGCGGCTACGGTCACCTGTCTAGCGGTCGCCGGAGCCTCCCGCGACGAGGCCCTTACCGCGCCACTTCTCGAAAATCTTCTTGGCCTGCTGGTGCGCTTCATCCAGGGCCTGCTTCGCGCTCATCCGTCCCGTCGCCGCGTTGGCGAACATGGTCGGCAGGACGAACGTGTCAAAAATCTCGCTCTCCGCCGGGTTGGCGGGTCCCGGGTGTCCGATGTTCGTCGCCCATTGCAGCGCGGTGCTGATCGGCTTGAGCTTGGAGGGTGGAGTCGAGCCGAAGGGGTCGTTCGCCGTGACCTGCTCGAGCCACTTGTTGCCCGAGGCGACCTTCTGCGCGACTGCGACGCCCGGGTCGGCGACCGACCCGGTGTACGCGGGGAAGTTGTACAGCTTGCTTCCCAGGACCGCGTCGCGGTAGTGCGCGAGCAAGTCGAGGAGGAACTGCTTCGCCACGTCCGGGCTCTGCGCGAACTTCCAGATCACGTAGATCCCCATCACATGCTCGCTTGCCCATCCCGTACCGCGCGGCCCCTTCAGCGCCGGCACGAAGAACGTATCGTCCGCCACGGGGAGCTTGTTGTCCTGCGCCGTGCGATAGGCGGAGATCGAGTTCAAGATATAGCCCGTCTGACGGGAATTGAGTGCCTGGTTGTTGGACGCGGCATTCCAGCTCATGACCGACAGGTTCATCCCCGCCTTGAACAGGCGCACGCCGAACTCCAGCGCCTCGAGGTTGTGGTCCGATTTTAGAACGACGTTCTCGTTCTGGTCCTGGATGGATCCATCGTATGACCACAACATGGCACGAGCGGCCATGTTGGAGTCGAGCTCCTGCGACATCCCGATCCCGATGGGAATCTGGATCTCGGGATGCTTGCTCTTGATGAGGGGCGCGGCCTTGACCAGATCCTCCCACGTGACGGGGCCATCGGGCATCCCGATCTCGGTCCAGATGCTCTTCAGGTAATCACCGGGATCCGGCACGTAGTTGTCGCTGAAGCCGAACCACTTGCGCGTCACGGGATTGTAGGTGCTGCGCTTGCACAGGTCGAGCAGCGGCCCGTTCTGGCGCTCGGCTTCTTTCACCGCGTCCGCCATGTCGAGCACCTGCGGCTCGAATGCGCCGGGCGGCGACAAGAACTGGAACAGGTCGTGCCCTTGCTGGGCGGCGACCTCGGCGTTG
>DASQAM010000265.1:0-5779 GCA_035635735.1 Gemmatimonadales bacterium
TCGCCGAGATAGAAACGGTTCATCCAGGGCGTGGTCGGGCGCGGCCAAACGTGCCCGCGGTACAAATCAGGTGCGGCGGCGGGATCGAAAGTCGGCGGCGGGCGTCGCTGCAGCTGCCGCACATACCAACCCGTGTTCGCGAGCGACAGGACGAGCACGCTCACGTCCCTGCGGACGCCATCGACCTCTTGCGCGTACCACAGGGGAAACGTGTCGTTGTCGCCCGCCGTCACGACCAACGCATACGGGTCCACCGACTGCAGCACGTCGTGGGCGTAGTCGCGCGCCAGTGTCTCGCCGGTGCGAGGAGCTGTGAGCCTGTTGCCGGCGAGGGGAACCAGCGCGAGGAGCAGCACGAGGGCCGAGGGCGCCCACAGTCTCGCGGGTGCGGGCGTCGCGGCCCGCGCGGCGAGGGCCTCATCGATCCATTCCATGAGGGTGGCGATGCCTATCCCCACCCACACGCCCCACGCCGCGAACGAGGCGATGAAGAAGTAGTCGCGCTCGCGCACCTCGTGCTCGAGCCCCGCTCCGCCGAACGCTTGCGAATAGCCCCACTTGAAGTTGAGATAGAAAACGAGCGCCACGGTGAGGGTCAGTATCAGGGTCGTCATGGCGACGGCCGCCCGGCGGTCGGCGCGCCAATGGCGCCGCGCTCCGAGGAGCCCCAACGCCCCGAACAGCACCGCCAACGCGCGCCCGATCCCCGGGAGCCAGTCCCGGCCGAATTGCCACGTGAAATACTGCACGTAGTTCAGGAGCTGTTGCCCGTACAGGACGAGCGAATGGCCCGGGTTGTCGGGGCCGGGCGCAAACATCGGGTTGTCGAACACCGAGGGCTTGCCGAACTGCTCGCGCGCCAGCACCGCTTTGAGCGCCGGCCACGTGGTTGCTTCACCCTGGTTGAGATATGGGTCGAAGTGCGCCCGAATCGGAATGAAGAGGTTGACGCTCAGCCCGACCGCCACCACGAGCGCGGCCGCGACGAGGAACCGGGGACGGCACAGCGCGCGCCAATCGGTGAGCAGGACGTATCCGACGACGGCCGGTGCTGCGAGGACGCCCATCAGGTGATTGGTCGCCGTGAGGGCGAGTAGGTAGACGATGAGAACGAGGTGATGATCGCGCCGCGTGCTCACCGGCTGGTCCGCCCACCGCACCGCGAGCCAGAGCACCAAGGCGATCGTCAACACGCTCAGGGTATAGACCTTCTCATTCACTACCGACTGGTTCCACACGGTGAAGGCCGTGGCTCCGACGACGGCGCCCGCGGCTGCGACGAGCCGCCGCCGCCCTGCCGGCGTCACGATGGGATGTAGCCAGCGCTCTCCGATGAGAAACCACAGGCCCGCCGAGCCCGCGCTCGTCACGGCCGCGAACAGATTGATGCGGCGGGCGTAGTCGACGCTCAACGGGAGCAGTCCCCACGCGTGCGCCAGAATCACGAACAGCGGATTTCCCGGAGGATGGGGAATCCCCAACGCATGGGCGGCGGTGATGTACTCGGGAGCGTCCCAGAACTGGGTGGTGGGCGCGAGCGTCAGCACGTACAGCACCAGGGCGCCCAGGGCAACGAGTCCCGCCGCCAGATAGGGAGGCCGCGCGGCTGCGACGTCCGGGGTCTGTGGGTCGGTCATGCCTCAGTCACGGGTTAGTGCCTGAACTGTCGGATGCCGGTGAACACCATCGCCAGTCCCGCCTGATCGGCCGCCGCCACGACCTCGGCGTCTTTCACCGATCCGCCCGGCTGGATGATCGCGCCCACGCCCGCGTGGGCGGCCTCTTCTACCCCGTCGGGGAACGGAAAGAACGCGTCGGAAGCTAACACGGCGCCCTTGGGATCGTGACCCTGCTGGCGCGCCTTGTGGATCGCCAGGAACGAGGCGTCCACCCGCGACGTCTGGCCGGCGCCGATCCCGATCGCGGCCTCGTCGCGGGCCAAGAGGATCGCGTTCGACTTGACCGCTCCCACGGCGCGCCACGCAAACCGCAGGTCGCGCCACTCGACGTCCGTGGGCGCGCGTTTGGTCGCGACCTTCCACCTGGTTTCATCCATCACCTGCGCGATGCGGGAGCGCTCTTGCGCCAGGAACCCGCCGCGAATCCGCTTCCAGTCGCAACCGGCGGCGTCTCCGCCGGGGAGCCGCACCACGCGCAGGTTCTTCTTCTCCTTGAACACGCGTACCGCGTCATCCGCGAACGCGGGCGCCACGACCACCTCGACGAACAGCTCCCGCATTGCCTCCGCCACCGCGCGGTCGACGGTGACGTTGTACGCGATCACCGATCCGAAGGCGGACGTGCGGTCGGTGGCGAGGGCGCGCTCGTACGCGTCCCGCGGCGAGTCGCCGAGAGCGATGCCACACGGGGTGGTGTGCTTGATGATGGCACACGCGGCGCGATCCGCGTCGCGTCCGCTCCACGGCGCGACGGCCAGGAGCCCCGCGTCCAGGTCCAGCAGGTTATTGAAGGACAGCTCCTTGCCGGAGAGCTGCTCCAGATCGCGGATGCCGGGCTCCGCGGTCGCGTACAACGCCGCGGCCTGGTGCGGGTTCTCACCGTAGCGGAGCTCCTGGCGGCGCTCCAACGCGAGCGTGATCCGCTCAGGCCACCCGGGCGCATCCTTCGCCAGGTAGCCGTGGATCGCGGCGTCGTAGGAGGCGGTATGGGCGAACACCTTCGCGGCGAGGCGACGGCGTAACCCCGGGTCGACTGACCCCGGGCGCGAGCCCGGGGTTCCCGGTCGCTGCTTGTTCCCCGGGCTTGCGCCCGGGGTCAGTGATGCCGTCTTGAGGGCGTCGAGCACGAGCGGATAGTCGTCCGGATCGACGACCACCAGCACATCCTGATGGTTCTTCGCGGCCGAGCGGAGCATCGAGGGGCCGCCGATGTCGATCTGCTCGATCGCGTGCTCGAAGCTGACGCCCGGCTTCGCGACTGTCTCGCGGAACGGATAGAGGTTCACGACCACCAGGTCGATCGGCGTGATGCCGTGCTCGGCCAGCGCGGCGCGGTCGCCGGCGTGGGCGCGGCGGGCGAGCAGGCCGCCGTGCACTTTGGGGTGCAGCGTCTTCACGCGCCCATCCATCATCTCGGGGAATCCCGTCACCTGCTCGATGGCGATCACGGGGACGCCCGCCGTGCGCAGTGCCTCGGCGGTGCCGCCCGTGGAGACGATCTCCCACCCGAGCGCCACCAGCTCGCGGGCGAGCTCCACGATGCCGCGCTTGTCCGACACCGACAGCAGGGCTCGTGGCTTCACCAGGTTTCGGCCACGGCCCGGATCATGTCAGCGAGGCTCACCACGTCCTTCAGGTCGATCACCTCGGCGGGAGAATGGGAGTAGCGCAGCGGCCAGCCGATCGGCACGTCCACCACGCCGTACGGCGTGAATTCGGACCCGTCGTTGCCGCCGTTGGTGGTGCCGACCTGGAGCGCGAGGCCCCGCGCGCGCGCCACCTGGACGAGCGAGTCCACGTAGGCGGGCGGCGTGATGGACGAGTTGTCGAGCGCCCGTGCCACCGCCCCTCGCCCGATCGGCGCCACCGCGAAATTGGGCAGCTCGAGCGGGGAGTCCGCCGACACGAAGGTGTCGATCGCGTGGACCCGTCGCGGGGTCGTACCGAGTGCCGCGGCCGCTGCCGCCGCGCCCTCGAGCCCGATCTCCTCGCGCACGCTCCAAATGAAAATCACCTGGTGCTTGAGCGCCGCGCGGTCCAGGCGCCGCAGCGCGACGAGCTGCGCGGTCGCGCCGACGCGATCGTCGAACGAACGGCCCGTGGCCCGGGTCCCCGAGAGGCGGACGTACTGCTTCGGCATGGTTACCGTCTGCCCGGGGCTGACGCCCCGGGCCATGGCCGCCGCTCGGGACGTGGCTCCGACATCGACGCGCAACGGTGGTGGAGTGTGACGGGTGAAGCCCGAGTCGCGCGGAATGAACACGCCGGCGACAATACCCTTGTCGGTGTGCACCAGCGCCGGCTTGGCCTCGAACAGGGAGGAGATGAATCCCCCGAGGGTCTCGAGCTCGAGCGTGCCGTCATCGCGGATCCCGGTCACCCGGAAGCCGATTTCGTCCAGGTGCGCGATGACTACCACCACCGGGCTCCCCTGGCCGACTCGCACCCACAGGTTGCCCGCGGTGTCGGTCTCGCTCTTGGCCCAATTGGGCAACAGCCGTTTCACCACCTCCCGCACAGGGCCCTCGGCGCCAGAAACGCCGTAGGTCTCCACGAGCTGGGCGAGGATGGATTGCGCCTCGGCGACTCGAGCGGAGTCCTGGGCGGAAAGACGGTAAGCCGGTAAGAGACTAAGCAGCGCTGCTGCCGCTACGACGGCCCTCATCTCCCCTCCATCCATTGCAGGATTTCCCGGACCAGTCGGTCCGCATCGGCGAGGGCCATCGTCTCGACCGCCGTGTCCGCATAGCGCGCCGGCAGCGCCGCGGTCTTGATCTCGTCGAACGGCCCGAGCAAGGCCTTCACGCTGGCGAGGCCGGCATTGCGCGTATTGAGACTCTGCACCGTGAACGCGACCACGACTGTACCCTTCACCTTGGGCTTCGCCTGGACCGCCGCGGCGAGCGCGGCACAGGCGGCGCGCCGCCCGGCGACGGGCGCGGCGAGCAGCCGCTCGCCGTACAACTGCGGTCGCTTGGCGAGCGACACGGGCGCGAGCACCGCGATCCCGAGCTCCTGCACCTCGGCCGCCGAGCTCGCGCCTACATCCACGTACGCGTTGTCCACGGTGAAGACGGGATCGGGCGTCCCGGGCGCGCCGCGGCCCCGCGTCAGATGCGTGGACTTCACCGCGACCACGCCGGCCACCGCGCCTCGCGCACCGAACAGCGTCACGCGGTGACCTTCGAGCTGCTGATCGAACAGCGGCGACGCCGTGCGGCTCGCGCCTCCGCCTCCCACCCGCCGCAGCAACAAGAATCCGGCGGGGAGGATATTGCCCACGACGTAACCGACTTCATCGAGCGGGCAGGTGAACAGGCGCTTCGGGGAGCCCTGACCCAGCGTGAGCGTCACGTTGCCCGCTTGATCCCGCGTGCTCCCGGGGAAGAGCGCCCGGAGCGAGTCGACCATCGCCTGCTCGAGACCGGTGACGGCCGTCATGGAGGCGAACCGGAGGGCCAGACGGTCGACGTCGCCTTGAGCGGACAGCCGGACGGTCGGACTGGCGGACAGAAGCAACGTGAGCACAGCTGCCGTTCGTCTAGCCTTCATCCCCGACCCTCACGGAAGGTTGGTCAGCCACCACAAACGCGGAGCCGCTCGCGGAGACCCGCACCGGCCCCTCCGGCACTCCTAGTCGCGCCAGCTCCATCACCACCTGCGGCAGCAGCCGATGCTCCACGGCGAGCACGCGCGCGGCGAGCGTCTCGGGTGTGTCGTCCGGACGGACCGGCACGGGCCACTGCGCGATGATCCGACCGCGGTCATACTCCTCGTCCACGTAGTGGACGGTCGCTCCGGTGAGCCCGACGCCGCTCGCCAGCACGGCTTGGTGGACGCCGCGGCCGTACATGCCGGGCCCGCCGAACGCGGGGAGCAGCGCCGGATGGATATTAATCACGCGCCAGCGAAGCCGCGCCACCGCGGCGGGCGGAATACGCTTCAGGTAACCCGCGAGGACGACGAGCCTGGCTCCGCCGGTGGCCGTCACGACCTCGTCCGGATCGTCGGGGTGGGCGAGCACCGCCGTGGGCACCCCCGCCCGCCGAGCTCGCTCGAGCGCGCCCGCATCGGCGCCGCTCGCGACCACGCGGGCAACC
>DASQAM010000266.1:0-1935 GCA_035635735.1 Gemmatimonadales bacterium
GTCTCGAAGTCGAGCGATCCCAGGTGCGTGAAGATGAGGAACATCGCCACCAGGAACCCGAAGTCCCCGATCCGGTTGACGATGAACGCCTTCTTGCCCGCGTCGGCGTTGATCTGCTCGTTGAACCAGAAGCCGATGAGCAGATAGGAGCAGAGCCCGACTCCTTCCCAGCCGACGAACATCACCGGGAAGCTCGCGCCCAGCACCAGGATCAGCATGAAGAACACGAACAGGTTCAAGTAGGCGAAGTAGCGCGCGTACCCCGGGTCGTCGTACATGTAGCCGACGCTGAAGACGTGGATCAACGCGCCGACCCCGGTTACGACGAGGATCATCACGGCCGCGAGCTGATCGAGCTGGAGCGCGAACGCGACCTGCAGGTCGCCCACCGGGAGCCATTCCCAGTAGCGGAACACGAGCGGCGCCGTCGGGTGTTGGCGCGCGAGCTCGGCCACTGCGAAGGCGGCCGCGGCGAACGCCAGCACGAGCGTGCCGACCCCCACGATCGACACCGCACGCTTGGCCGTCGGCCGGGTGAGCGCGAGCGCGCCGTTCAGGACGAAGCCCGCGAGCGGCAGCGCCGGCACCAGCCAGAGCAGGGACAAGGGCGGCGCGGGCATCAGCCCTTGAGCAGGTTGATGTTCTGCAGATTGACCGTCTGCCGGTGGCGGTAGATCGCGAGCATGATCGCGAGCCCGACGCCGGCCTCGGCCGCCGCGACGGCCATCACGAAGAAGACGAAGATCTGACCCGCCACGCCGAGCTGCTGTGCCAGCGCGACGAACGTCAGGTTCACGGCATTGAGCATCAGCTCGACGCACATGAAGATGACGATGGCGTTGCGCCGCAGCAGGACGCCGGCGACCCCCAGCGCGAACAGCACGGCCGACACCGCCAGCGACGGCCCGAGGAGCATCAGAGCTTTCGCTTGGCGAGCACGACAGCGCCGACGATCGCGGCGAGCAGCAGGATGCTCGTGATCTCGAAGGGCACGAGGTAGGCGCCGAACAACGGCCGCGCTACGGCCGGCACCATCCCCTGCTCCGCCGCGGCGCGCGCCACGGCCCCCGGCGCGAGCACCATTCCCGGTGGCGGCGCCGCCCGGCGCAGCCCGAGCAGCTGCACGAGGAGGAGCCCGGCGAGCAGGACGCCCACCCCGAGGCCCGCCGGACCCTTCAGGTCGGTGGGACCCGGCCGGCCGAGATTGAGCAGCATGATCACGAACAGGAACAGCACCATGATGGCGCCGGCATACACCAGCACCTGAAGCACGGCGATGAACTGCGCATCGAGCAGGACGAAGAGTGCTGCGAGCGCGAACAGCGTGACGACCAGCCACAGGGCGCTGGCCACGGGACTGCGGCGCGTGATGCAGGAGAGGGCGCTCACGACGGCCAGTCCGGCGAACGCCCAGAAGATGATCAGGGTCCCGTCCACGGCCTACTCGCCCTTCGGGTCGGAGGGATCCCACAGTGTCGAGACGGGGTGCGTTTGGGCGCACAGCCGCTCGAGGTCGTACACGAACCGGTCCCGCGAGTACTCCGAGTTCTCGTAGTGCACGCCCACGTGGATCGCCTCCTCGGGGCATACCTCCTGGCAGTAGCCGCAAAACACGCAGCGGAACTCGTCGATCTCGTAGATCAGCGGATAGCGGTTGCCCTGCTCGTCTTCGCCGGGCACGAGCTTGATGCAGTTCGCCGGGCAGATCTGCGGGCACAGGCCGCACGCGACGCACTTGGCCCGTCCCTGCTCGTCGGTGAGCATGCGGTGCGTGCCGCGCCAGCGCGGCGCGAGCGTCCAGTCCTTGCTGCTCTTTTCCTCCGGATACTGCATGGTCACCTTGGGCCGCCACAGGTGGCTCAACGTGAGCGCCATGCCCTTGAGTGTGGCGCGCAGATAGGAGACCTCCGCCCCGGGCCGCTTCATCACCTTCAC
>DASQAM010000267.1:0-2471 GCA_035635735.1 Gemmatimonadales bacterium
AATCGCGTCCCCCCCCTCCCCGGCCTTCACTTGATCGAGGATCTCGGCCGCCACGTCGTACGGGCTGCGCCGGCCGTCCGCGACGTCGTCCAGCCGCAACGCCAGCAGCTCCTCGGCGCGCGTCCCTTCCAGGAGCCAGCGTCGCACGCTTCGTTCCAGGACGGCGCGTGTCCGCGCGGCCAGCCGCTGCCGCCGTCGCTCCGCCAGCTTGCCGCTCGCTTGAAGATAGGCGTAATGGCGATCGAGAGCGGCCGCGAGCTCGTCGACTCCGTCGCCCGTCGACGCCACGGTCCCGAGCACCGGCGGCTCCCAGTCCCCGGACGGTCCGACCGTCGGCCGATCCGCCCGGTGGTGTGGGGTGATGTGACGGAACGCGTTCCCCCGCCGGATGCCGAGCATGACCTCGACCTCTTGGCGGAACTTGTCGGCGCCCGGACGGTCGCTCTTGTTCACCACGTAAATGTCGGCGATCTCCATGACCCCAGCCTTGAGCGTCTGAATCCCGTCGCCCGATTCGGGCACGAGCACGAGAACGGTCGTTTCGGCCGTGCGGGCAATGTCGAGCTCGGTCTGCCCGACGCCCACCGTCTCCAGCAGCACGCGCTCGAAGCCAAATGCCTCGAGCAGATCGGCGACTTCTTCCGTCGTGGTCGCGAGCCCGCCGTGCGCGCCCCGCGTCGCCATCGAGCGGATGAACACGCCGGGATCGACGCCGGCCGATTCCATCCGGATCCGGTCGCCGAGCAGCGCCCCACCGGTGAACGGGCTCGTCGGATCAACGGCCACGACCCCGACGGAGAGGTCACGGGCGCGGAACCGCTGGATCAGCGCTTCCGTGAGCGTGCTCTTGCCGGCTCCTGGGGGACCGGTGATGCCGACCCGTCGCGTGCCACCGCGCCCGAGCAACCCGTGCGCATGCGACAACACCCGCTCGAACCCGTCGCGCTGGTTCTCGACCAGCGTGATGGCGCGGGCCAGGGCTGCGGGCTCACGCCGGGCGAGCCCCTCGAGAATTTGCTCCGTCATCACGCCAGACTCATGCGTCAGGTCCGCTCTTCGGCGCGCTCGAGGGGTATAGTGCGCACCGGCCCCGGCCGCACGGCGACGCGCTCCACACGGGTGGCGGTAGCGGCGAGAATGTCGAACTCGAGTCCATGGAGCGCGAAGCGCTCACCCGGTCGGGGAATACGCCCCAGCGCCTGCACGAGCAGCCCCGCCACGGTCTGGACCCCACGGGTCGCCAGCGTGATACCAAGCGCCTCCTCGAGCCGGCTGGCCGGGGCGCTTCCCTCAAGCTCGACGATCCGTACGGGGGGCTCGTCGGGAGGGAGCGAGCCGCCCGGCTCGAAGATCTCCGACACGAGGTCGCGAAGCAGGTCCTCGAACGTGACCAGGCCCGCCGTCCCGCCGAACTCGTCCAGCACGACGGCCAGGTGGCTCCGGCCCCGCTGCATTTCCAGCATGAGGTCGGCCGCGCGCGTGGTGCCCGGCACCACGAGGGCCGGCAGGACGGGGACGGGGGCATCGGGCGGCAGACGGAGGAGATCGAAGGCGTGCGCCACGCCGATCACCTCGTCGAGCGACCCCCGGTACACGGGGTATCGGCTGTAGCCCGACTGGAGACACACATGCGCCGCCTCCGCCGCGAGCAGACCCTCGGGAATCGCCACGATGGACGTACGGGGCGTCATCAGCTCCCGCACCGGCCGATCCGCGAAGGCCAGCACGCCCGACACGACCGCCATTTCGTCCGCGGACGCCAGCGATTCGGTGTCGGCGTTCGTGAGCACCGCCGCGAGCGTGGTGCGGGTCGAGGGGTCACGCCACGGGACGAAGGGCGCAAACGCGCGGCCCAGCTTCTCGAGCCGCGGTGCCGCGTGCGCCACGATCGGCTCCGCCCAGCGCCGGCCCACCACGCGCGGGACGAGGTACGCAGCGCTCACGAGCAACGGGATGCCGAGCGCGATGGTAAAGACGCCGAGCACGGTCGGCGTGGTACGGGCGAGGAGCGCCGGCATCGCTGCCGCCGCGCAGATGATGCCCACCGTGGTCAGGGCGTTCGCGGTCGCGAGCACCCGCCCCGGGTTCTCGAGCACGCCGGCCGCGCCGCCCGCGCCGCGGAGCTTGTACGACACCCAGCGCGTGAGCTCGAGCTGGCTCACGGCCGCCGCGGCCACCCCGATGGCCGCCGACGCGGCCGCGAGAATCAACCCCAACAGCAGGAGCACCGCTGGAAGGGTCACCGTTGCCTCTGCAGCAGCACGCTCGTCACGCGGCGTCGGTCTACCCGCTCCACGACGACCTGATAGCCATCGAGCGTCAGCTCGTCGCCGGCGCGGGGCACGCGCCCCAGCACCGAGTAGACGAGCCCACCCACGGTCGAGACTTCCGGATGCTCGAACGGGCGCCCGAGCGCCTGTGAAAGGTCGTCGAGCGTGACTCGGCCGTCGACCCAGTAGCGGTCGCCGTCC
>DASQAM010000268.1:0-8965 GCA_035635735.1 Gemmatimonadales bacterium
GACGTGCTCGGCGATGCCTTCGGCGTATCGGCCGTTGCGCGCGAACTCCAACGCCTCGTCGTCGATGTCCCCGGCGAAGATCTGCACCCGCGTCCGCGAGTCCTGCCGCAGGATCTGCTCTCTGAGCAGGATGGCCACCGAGTACGGTTCCTCGCCGGTAGAGCAGCCGGGCGTCCACACGCGGAGCGTACCGTCCACCGTCGCCACGTCGACGAGCCGCGGAATCACATCGCGTGCCAGCGCCGCGAACGCCTCCGGGTCCCGGAAGAAGTGTGTGACACCGATGAGCAGATCGCGGAACAACTGGTCCGCTTCGCTGGGACCCTCGCGCAGGCGCTCGATGTAGGCCGGCACCGAGGCCGCCTGGAGCACCTGCATGCGCCGTTGGATGTGCCGGACCAACGTGGGGGGCTTGTATCGCCTGAAGTCATGGCCCGTCTTGTGCAACAGGATCGTGCAGATGCGCGTCAGCTCGTCGCTCGTCGCCAGGACCAGGGCTTCCGGCCCCTGCTGATCGCGCAGCCGGCGCAGGTAGGTAGCATACTCCATCAGCTAGGCGGCGAGGTCCTCTGGCCGGAGCACGTGGTCCACCAGTCCGGTAGAGATCGCGCTCCGGAGGATGGGGTCGTGCTGCGCGGACTCCGGAGACTGCGCCATGGCCATGCCGCCGTGCTCCTTGACCGCGCGCAGGCCGATCGTTCCGTCGGAGCCCGACCCGGAGAAGAGCAGGCACACGGCGTTGTGCCCTTGATCCTCGGCGAGCGAGCCGAACAAGCGGTCGATCGGCAGGCGAAGACCGCTGTCTCCAACCGGTGGCCGGACCCGAAGCACGCCTCCTTCGATCGTGAGAGTGGCGTTGGGTGGAATGACATACACGTGATCGGGCTGCACGGGCGTCTCGTCAGTTGCCTGGGCGACGCTCATGCGTGTCGCCTTGCTCAGCAGCTCGGGGAGCAGGCTCGGGTGGTGAGGGTCGAGGTGTTGCACGAGCACGAACGCCATGCCGCTATCGGAGGGCAGGTGCGAGAAGAACTTCTGGAACGCGTCCAGGCCGCCGGCCGATGCCCCGAGACCGACGACGGGGCAGAGACGGGGGGAGCCGGCGGCGGCAGGCAGTGCCGGATCGCGTGCAGCGCGCTTGCGCCGCGGGCCGGATGGTGACAGGAGGCCTCCTCGCAGCCGTGGATGCTACGTGAACCTAAGGCGCGCGTCAAATCAACCGGTGTGAGGGTCGTCACTCCCCGCGCGCCCACGCTTCACCTTGGTTATCGGCCGCCGCTCACGATGAGCACTACGGCAGTCAGCGCACAGCCGACGCCGGTGATTTGCCACGGGCGGAGCCGCTCTCCCAGGACGATCCGCGCGAGCAGCACCGTGCTGGCGGGGTACAGCGAGGATAGCGTCACCACGATGCTGAGCGGCCCCTGCCGCGTGGCGAGCAGGTACAGGGCATTGGCGAGCATGTCCATCACCCCAGCGAAGATGACGAGCGCGGTCACCTGCGCCGGCATCCGGAGGGACCGCCCGCCGGCGATCGCCATTACCGTGAAGAGCGTCGTCGAAACCGTGCGCGCGACCAGCAGCGGCCACATGCCAGCGCCAGGTCCCGCTTGGGCGAGCGACAGGAGGAACAAGCCGATCGCAATGCCCGAAGCGAGTGCGATGCCGACGCCCGACGGACGGCTGCGCGGCAATCCCTGCTCGGCCTGTTGGGGCGGCGCCGCTCCCTGCTGTTGGCTGACCAGCACGATCGAGACTATCCCCAACGCGATGCCCGCGATGGCGAGCGGCACCGGCCGCTCGCCAAGCAGTACCGAGACCACCACCGGAATGGCGACGGCGCAAACGGCGGTCGTCGGCGCCACCACCGCCATCGTTCCGATCGCGAGCGCGTGATACAGCAGCCCGACGCCGATTCCGCCGGTCAGGCCGGCGGCGGCTCCCCACAGCACATCAGCCCGTGCGGGCGACGCGTGGGGCAAGAGGGGCATGATCAACGCGAGCATGATCAACCCGGCGGCCTGGGAGAGCAGCACGACGGGGATGGTACTGGCGCGCCGGGTCGTGAGGCCACCGGTGAAGTCGGCGGCCCCGTAGAGCACGGCGGAGCCGATCGCCAGGAGGTACGCCACCTATTTCTCTCCGGTTGCCGAACGGTGCCCGCACGCGGCTGCCCGCTCGAGCAGCAGGGTGCGCTCGCGGGCATTGCGCGTGAGCGAGGCGGCGCGCTCGAACTCGGCGCGCGCTTCGGCGAAGCGACCGAGCTTGTCGAGCAGATCGCCACGCACGGCGGGCAACAGGTGGTAGCCCTCGAGTGCCGGCTCCGACGTCAGCGTATCGACGACTTCGAGGCCGGCTGCCGGACCGAACGCCATCGCCAACGCCACCGCCCGATTGAGGTTCACGACGGGAGACGGCAGCAGCTGCGCGAGTCCGTCGTACAGCGCTACGATGCGCGTCCAATCCGTCTCTTCTGGTGTGGCGGCTCGCGCGTGGCAGGCGGCGATCGCGGCCTGAAGCGCGTACGGGCCGTACCCGCCACCGGGCGCCACCGCGCGCTCCAACGCCGCCAGCCCGCGGCGGATGAGCAGGTGATCCCAGCGACTCCGGTCCTGATCGAGCAGCAAAATCGGTTCGCCCGACGGGCCGACGCGGGCGCCGGCGCGTGACGCCTGGAGCTCCATAAGCGCGACGAGGCCGTGCACCTCCGGCTCCTGCGGCACGAGCTCTGCCAGGATCCGGCCGAGGCGCAGGGCGTCCTCGCACAGCGCCGGTCGCATCCAGTGGTCGCCGGCGGTCGCCGCGTAGCCCTCGTTGAATACGAGGTAGATCACCTCGAGCACCGAGGACAGACGGGCGGCGAGGTCCACTCCGCGGGGAACCTCGAATGGGACGCGCGCCGCCGCGAGCGTGCGCTTGGCCCGGACGATGCGCTGCGCGATGGTGGCCTTCGGGACCAGAAAGGCCCGCGCGATCTCGTCGGTCGTGAGGCCGCCGAGCAGACGGAGCGTGAGCGCGGTGCGGGCCTCGGTCGAGAGCACCGGATGACAGGCCGTGAACATGAGGCTCAGGAGATCGTCGCCGACGTGATCGTCGAGCGCGGCGGCCAGCTCCCCCTCGGGACTCTGCTGGCGGGCTTCGAGCTCGTGCCCGAGCTCGGCGTGCTTGCGCTCGAGCAGCTTGCCGCGGCGCAGGACATCGATGGCGCGATGCTTCGCCGTGGCCATGAGCCAGGCGCCGGGGTTGTCCGGGACTCCTGACTCCGGCCACCGCTCGAGCGCGGCGACCAGCGCATCCTGCGCGAGATCCTCCGCCGTGCCGACGTCGCCCGTCAGACGCGTGAGCCCGGCGATGACCTTGGCCGACTCGATCCGCCACACCGCTTCGATCGCTCGGTGGGCATCGGACGTCGTCACCGCCTCGCCTCGTTCTGCGCGATCCGCGCCTTCACCAGCTTCCGCACCAGCGCCGCGGGCAGGGGCTTCTCGACCGTAAAGCGGATGGTGCCCTTGGACATTTGGTACGACGCGAGTGCTTTCTTGTGCGCCTTCGTGAGGGCGGTGCTCATGAAGAGGCTGCAGTGCTCTTTGAACGCGGCATAGCCCACCAGCATGCCGTGGTGCTTGAACATCGGGATTCCGTAGCTGATGCCCTCGGTTGCCTCGGGCGCGGCGGCCTGGATAGTCTTGCGCAGCTTCTGCAGCATGGCCCGCGGGGCGGGAGGGACCGCCTTCAGGTAGGCGGCCACCGATGCGAATTTTTTCATGACGCGAAGAACTCCCTCAGGACGGGGGCGAGGGCCGCCGCCGCGACGTTGTGGGTCTGACCGGGGAACGTTCGGAGCTGCGCGCCGGGGATGGCGTCCGAGAGCGCCTGCGCCGCGTCGCGCAGCACCGGCATGCTCTTCTCACCGCTCATCACGAGGGTCGGCATCGTGAGCGACGCCGCCCGCCTGGTCGGTAACGAGAAGTCTCCCATGATCGCCGAGTCGTACGGAAGCGACGGGGCCACGGCCTTGAGCCTGGACCACATGGGCAGAACGCGGAACAGCATCACGAGGAGGGCGGGCATACCCATGATGTCTTTCATATAGTACTTGACGGCGTCGCCCCGGCGACCCTCTGCGATGAGCCGAACGAGCTGCGACTGGTGATTTCCGGGAGGCACGTGCGCAGGGGTGCCGACCATGAACGGTGCCTCGTACAACGCGAGCTTCTTGATGGTCAGCCGGCTCGCCGCCGCCTCGAGGGCGAGGGCTGCCCCGGACGACATGGCGTAGACGAACGCCGATCCGCCGGCCTCGCGGATCAAGGCGTCGAGATCATCGATTTCCCGCTCGACGGCGTATGGCGCCGTGTCGCCGCTGTCCCCGCGACCGCGCCGGTCGTACATGAACACGGTGAAGTCCCGCGCGAGCAACGGTGCCAGCTTCGGCATCGGGCCGAAGGCCCGGCTGCAGAACGCGCCGTCGACCAAGATGACCGGCGGTCCCGCGCCCAGGCGATCGTACGCGATCGTCGTGCCGTCGCGCGAGCGCACGTGTTTCATCCGACGTCCATTTTGCGGAAGCGCTCCACCGCCTCGCTGGGCCCGAAGTCGTCCAGCTCGAACAGCTGGCGGACCTCGATCTCGCCTTCCTGGCCGTTCAGGGCGGGATTGGGAAAGCGCCGGGCCCATTCCATGGCTTCTTCCTTCGACTTCACCTGGATGATGGTGTAGCCGGCGATCAGCTCCTTCGCCTCGGTGAAGGGACCGTCGACGACGGTGCGTTTCTGCCCCGAGTACGTGATGCGCCATCCCTTCGACGTCGCCTGGAGTCCCGAGGCATCGAGCAACACCCCGGCCCTCTGTAGCTCCTCATGGTACTTCGCCATCTCGCTGAGGGCCTTCTCGTCCGGCATCACGCCCGCTTCCGAGTCCTGGGTGGCCTTCACGACGATCATGAATCGCATGATTCTATCTCCCCTTCGCGCGCAATCGCTTCTCTTGCTCGATGTTGAACTTCCCCATTTCCGTCAGGCTCTTCTCGTCGGGGAGCACCCCCGCCTCTGAGTCCTTGTTGGCTTTGACCAGCACCATGACTCGCATCGCCTTCTCCTTCTTGTTTTGGGTCCTACCTAAACGACGAGCGAGGGGCGGCGAGATCGACGACCGACGAAGAGAGGGACATATGTGAGGCCTACCCGCCCGCGATGGCCCCCAGGACGAAGAAGGGCTCCGCCCCCTCGACCACGGCGGCGGGCAGCGGCGCGTCCGGCGGCTCGTGGGTCAGATCTCGCTCGCAGGCAAAGAACCGCAGGAACGGGCGGCGCTCGAGCGTGACATGATCGCGAATCGTGCCGCGCAGCATCGGGTACCTGGCCTCGAGCGCGTCGAGGATGGACGCGCGCGTGACCGGGCCGGCGCCGATGTCGAGCTGCACCTCGTCGCGAACGTGCGCCAGGGTGCGCAGGTGCGGCGGGAGGACGACGCGGATCACCGCAGGGTCTGGACTTCGACCGACAGCACGGCCGGGAGATCCCGCACGACGGGCGTCCAGCTGTCGCCGGCATCGGCCGACATGTACACCTGTCCGCCCGACGTGCCGAAATACACGCCGCACTTATCGAGTGAGTCGACGGCCATCGCGTCGCGCAGCACGTTCACGTAGCAGTCCTGCTGTGGCAGGCCTTTGGTCAGCGCCTCCCACTCGTTTCCGCCCTTTCGGCTGCGGTACACGCGCAGCTTCCCATCGGGCACGTAATGCTCGGAATCACTCTTGATGGGGATGACGTAGACGGTCTCCGGCTCGTGCGCGTGCACGTCGATCACAAAGCCGAAGTCGGTGGGCAGGTTGCCGCTGATCTCGTGCCACGAGTCGCCGGCGTCGTCCGAGCGCATCACGTCCCAATGCTTCTGCATGAACAGCACGCCGGGCCGCGAGCGGTGCAGCGCGATACGGTGCACGCAGTGGCCGACCTCGGCGGTCGGATCGGGAATGTACTGCGAGCGCAGGCCACGGTTGATCGGCTTCCAGGACTCACCGCCGTCGTCCGAGCGGAACGCACCCGCGGCCGAGATCGCCACGTACATCCGCCGGGCGTTCGTCGGATCGAGCAGGATCGTGTGGAGGCACATCCCGCCGGCGCCGGGCTGCCACTTGGGTCCGGTGCCGTGCCCGCGCAGACCGGCGAGCTCTTGCCACGTCTTGGCGCCGTCGCTCGTCCGGAACAACGCCGCGTCTTCCACCCCGGCGTACGCGGTGTCCGGATCGGTGAGCGACGGCTCGAGGTGCCAGACGCGCTTGAACTCCCAGGGATGCTGCGTGCCGTCGTAGAACTGGTGGGTGGTGAGGGGCTTGCCGGTCTCGGGCGACGTGTCGTAAACGAACTTGTTGCTCTCGCCGGCCGGCATACCGTCCGGCGTCTTCGGCATGCCGCCGCCAGGCGTCTCCCACGTCTTGCCGCCGTCGCACGAGCGCTGGATGATCTGTCCGAACCACCCGCTCGACTGCGACCCGTACAGTCGATTCGGGTCAGCGGGCGAGCCCTTGAGGTGATAGATCTCCCAACCGGCGAAGTGCGGGCCGCTGACATTCCAGCGATCGCGCTTGCCGTCCGCCGTCAGGATGAAGGCTCCCTTGCGCGTGCCGACCAGTACCCGTACACCGCTCATGACCCGCTCCTTTCATGTCACGAATCTCGCATTCCCCTTCCCACCCTGGCCAGTGCCGCTGGTGCAGGCGCATGAAGGTCCCGCAGCCCGGCTCTCCTACACGACGAGCGGGGGACCCCACAATCGACACGCCGGATTGAGGTCTTGGCGAAGTATCGGCCAACGCGTCCCTGACGCTACGCCGTCTTCCACCCGTGCCGACGCGCGAGCGCACGGAGTCCCGCCCAATGGGCACGGGCGGGGCGCGGACTCGGCAGTGCCGGCGCCGCGAGGCCCGGCAGCCGGACGGGGCACACCGCCCCGGTGGCGGCGGGGACGGAGTAAACGGGTGGAGGGGCGGGATCGACCTGCGTGAAGTCGAGCTCATCGGCCAGGTTGTTGGCCGTCGCGTCGCGCACGGTGAGGGGGTCCAGGCCCCAGCGCCACTCGATCATTCGCAGCACGGACGTGTGGTCGTACAAGACGTGGGACGTACGCGTCCGGGGGGCGAAGGGGGAGATGAGCAGGGTGGGCGTGCGGAAGCCGCGTCGGCCATCGGCGTTTCCCGCCGCCCGATCGGCCGGGGGAGTCGGCGCAACCGGTGGCGGGACGTGGTCGAAGAACCCGCCCCATTCGTCGAAGTTGATGACGAGGACCGTGCTGCTCCACGCGGGGCTCTGCGTTACGGCCGTATAGATGCGGTTCATCATCGCCTCGCCGGCGCGGATGTCGCCGTACGGGTGGTCGTCCGCGCCCGTACCGGTCAGCTCCTGCAGGAAACTCCCGTCGACGAACGCCACGTGCGGGAGCGTGCCCGCGGCACAGTCAGCGTAGAACGCGGCGATGGGGCGGCTGATCGGCACGTACTTGGCGCCCCACAGCCCCAGGAACGGCAGGTCAGCGTAATAGTACCGGCCTACCAGGCCCCGGGCGGCCAGCCGGTCCCAGATGGTCGGCAGTTGAGAGATGGTGAAGGTGTTTTCGATCCGATCGGTCTGGCCCGCGTGCTGGTAGATACGATTGGGGAACGTCGGGCCGAGGATGGCGCAGAAGTATTGGTCGAAGGACGTCCAGTCGGGAACCGCGCGGCCGAGGAAGGCGAGGTCTTGCTGGCGGTAGTAACCGATGGAGAAGACGTCGTTGGCTCGCAGCCACCCGTCGCACGCGCCGTCGTTGTATTCCACCCGTCCCCCCGCGTAGGAGTGGTCGGGATCGTTGTAGCTGCAGCCCTGAAAGTCCGGGGCCAGCGCAAAGGTCGGGTGGTTCACGCCGCCGCTATCGGCGTACGTCAGCCCCGCCTGCCTGCCGTCGGCGCCCGGGAGCCAGCCGAGGAAGTGGTCGAACGAGCGGTTCTCCATCATGAAGACGATGACGTGCTCGATGCCGCACGACGCGGGGTCGAGCAGGCCGTCGTCGCCCATGAGCGCGGCGAGCGAGTGTGGGGCGATCAAGCGATCATCGCATGCCAGCGCCGCGGCGCCGGCCGCGGTGGCGGCACTGGTCAGGAACGCGCGACGCGACAAGAACGGGGACATGACGGCCTCCTTGGGAGTATGGATGATGCTACACGTCTCCACGGGAGGTTGCGCCTGCTGCGGCGCCGCCACAGGCGGCGGCGCGCCCTAGCCTCTTAACAGGATCCTGATACTCCCCTCGGGATTCTTGAGACCATCCTGACAACGTCCTCCATACTCTCCTTCATCCATGCTGGACGTCGCCTATATCGCCCTCACCGTGGTCTTCTTCGCGCTCATGCTCGCCTACGTGCGCGCTTGTGACGCCCTCGGCCGCCGGCAGGACGGCGAGGAGCGTGTGCCATGACGCTGGAGACGGTGATCGGCGGTCTCACCGCGGTCGCGATTCTCCTGTATCTGCTGTACACGCTGCTCCGACCGGAGAAGTTCTAAAATGACCGCGAACGGCTGGCTGCAGATCGCGTTCTATTCGATCGTGCTGCTCCTGATCACGAAGCCGTTGGGGATCTACGTCCTCAAGGTCTACGACGGCTCGTTGACCTGGCTCGGGCCGGTAGAGCGTGTGCTATATCGGGCCGCGGGCGTCGATCCGGCGGAGGACCAGCATTGGACCCGTTACGCAGCGTCGATGCTGATCTTCAGCGGCGCATCGATGCTGTTCACTTATATAGGCCTGCGGCTCCAGCACGTGCTGCCATTCAATCCCCAGGACCTGCCGGCGGTCGTGGACCGCCAGGCATTCGAGACGGCGGCCTCGTTCACGACCAACACCAACTGGCAGTCGTACTCAGGCGAGTCCACGATGTCGTACTTCTCGCAGATGACCCAGCTTGCGTTCCACAATTTCATGTCGGCGG
>DASQAM010000269.1:0-6929 GCA_035635735.1 Gemmatimonadales bacterium
CCGGCGCGGGGCACGCGCCCCAGCACCGAGTAGACGAGCCCACCCACGGTCGAGACTTCCGGATGCTCGAACGGGCGCCCGAGCGCCTGTGAAAGGTCGTCGAGCGTGACTCGGCCGTCGACCCAGTAGCGGTCGCCGTCCTGACGGATCGACGGCGCTTCGCCCACGTCGTGCTCGTCGCGGATATCACCGACGATCTCTTCGAGGATGTCCTCGAGGGTGATGAGCCCCGACGTACCGCCGAACTCGTCCACCACGATCGCCAGATGCGCGGGGCCCCGCTGGAAGTCGCGCAGCTGGCTATCGAGCGTCTTGGTCTCCGGGACGAAGGCCGCGGGCCGCACCAGGTCCTGCCAGCGGGCCGTGGCGCCGGCGTCTTCCCCGCCGAGACCCATGGCGAACGGCACGAGATCCTTCGCGAAGACGACGCCGGCGATGTTGTCCGGCGTCCCGTCGTACACAGGGAGGCGCGAATGTTCGCTTTGGCGGAATGCCTCGATGACGTCGTCGCCGGGGGCCGCGAGATCGACGGCAACCATGTCGAGCCGGGGCGTCATGACCTCATCGACCCGCGTGTCGGCCAGCGTGAACACGCCGAGCAGCATATCGCGCTGGGCGGCGCCGAGGTCGGGCTCCAGGGGCCGGCGGGTGGCGACGAGGCCGTGCAGGCCCTTGTCGACCCACGCCAGCAGCCACATGAGCAGGCCGAACGGGGCGAGGGTGCGGCGCGCGAGCGGGAGGGCGGTCGCCGCGAGCTCGGGTGCGACACGCGCCAGGCTGCGCGGCAGGGCGTCGCCCACAATGAACAGAAAAGCCACCGCTACCGCCCAGCTGCCCAGCGCCTCCGCCCAGGGCCGGCCCCACCACCCCAGCGCGTTGCCCGCGGCCACGGCACCGAGCACGAGCAGCGCGAGGCGGGCGACGTGCAGCGCGCGGTGCAGGGGCACGCGTGCGCCCACGGTCGCGGGCGGCGCGTCGCCCAGCGTATGGAGCGCCTCGCCCACGGCGGCCTCCTCGCCGAGCGCCAGCAGTCCAGCCCACAGCGCCGCGGCTCCGGCGACGAGAGCGCCCCCGAGCGTCAACGCCGCGTCGGTGAGGGTCACCGCGCCCGCCCGTGTCCGAGGAGCCGGCGTACGTAGCGCTCCTGGCGACGCCACATCGCGGACCGGGTTCGGCCCGGCCCCTCGGGATGGTCGTAGCCCAGTACGTGCAGCGCGCCGTGCACCGTCAACCGCAGGAGCTCCTCCTCCACCCTTCCCCCTTCCCCCTTCCCTTTCCTTCCGTTCCTCACCCAGCGACGAGCGGCGGCGGGACAGATGTACACGTCCCCGAGGAGAGCGCCGTCGGGTTGTGGGAGCGCGAATGCCAGGACGTCGGTCAGGCCGCGCCGGCCGGTGGCGCGGCGATTGAGGCGGCGCATGGCGTCGGCGTCGAGCAGCGTGAGCTCCACGCGCGCGCGCCCCTGTTGGATGCTTTCCCAGGCCAGGAGCCGCCTGACCGCGCGCTCAAGCCTTGGCCGCAGGTTGCCACGTCGCCGTGATGCCGCCACTGGACTCCGGATAGTCGATACGGTTGTGGTACATGCCACTGATGATTCGCACGAACTCCTGCTTCACCTGGTCGATTTGCCGCAACGTCATGGGCGCTTCGTCGAGCTGTCCGGCATTGAGCTTGGTGCGCACGATGTGGTTGATCACCTCTTCGATTTTCTGAGGCGTCAGGTCCTCGAGCACGCGCAGCGCCGCTTCGACCGAGTCCGCGAGCATCGTGATGGCCGTCTCGGCGGAGTGCGGCTTGGGACCGGGGTACACGTAGTCACCGGGGCGGGGGGATCCCCCGTCGCCGCTCTTCTTCGCACGATCCAGGAAGTAGGTGATTTCGGTCGTGCCGTGGTGCTCCGGAATGAAGGCCGCCACGGCTTCGGGAAGCCTGGCTTCCCGGGCCAGGCTGAGCCCGTCGGTGACGTGCGCCTTGATGATTTGCGCCGACTGGTGTGCCTTGAGCCGGTCGTGCGGGTTGTTGCCGCGCGTCTGGTTCTCGACGAAGTACTGCGGATTCTTGATCTTCCCGATGTCGTGGTAATAGCAGCCCACGCGACCGAGTAGGCCGTCTGCGCCGATTCGGTTGCACGCCGCTTCCACGAGGTTCGCCATGGCGACGGAGTGGGCGTAGGTGCCCGGCGCCTCGAGCGACAAGCGCCGCAGCAACGGGCGGCTGGGGTCGGACAGCTCGAGCAGCGTCAAGTCCGTGGTGATCCCGGTGATCGATTCCGCGACCGGCAACAGGAAGAATGTAAGTCCAGCCGACACCAGGCCGTTTGCCGCGCCCCACACGCCCCGCAGACCGATGTCCGCGACCGTCCAACTGCCGGCGAGCCCCAGCGCGACGGCGCCCGCGAGGTAGCCCAAGGCGATGATCAACACGGGCACGTAGAAATTGCTCCGCCGCCGCAGCACGCGGACCGTCAGCGCGGCCGTCACGCCGCCGATGACGCACAGAAACAGCGCGGGGATGTCGTGGAACACCGGCTGCAAGCCGATCACGATCGCCAGAATCATCGCGGCGATCATCGAGACCCGCCCGTTGAACAAGACGGTGAGCAACATGGCCATGAAGGGCAGGAAGATGACTTCCGGATGGCTCGGGACGAAGCGCGCCACGACCGCCGCTTCGAGCAAGACCAGCGCGAACAGCCCGCCGATCAACGCCACCTGTCGCCGCTCGCGATACGTCTCGCGGCGGTAGAACGCCAGCAGCACCCAAAAGATTGCGAAGATAAGCGAGTCGCGCAGGATGGGGCCCAACACGCCGCCGAGTGAGCGGCTGGTCGCCCCACCGCGCCGGACCAGATCGGTGTGCAGGGCCACGAGCTTCTCGTGCGCTTCGTTCGTCACGACCTCGTGCGCGCCCACGATGCGGTCCCCGGCGCGCACGATGTACTTGCTCGGATCCACGCTGCGGCGTAGCTCGTCCCGCCGCCGCTCCGTCTCGAGCGTATTGGGGCTGAGCGTCGGCCGGAAGAAGTGCCCTGCGAGCCGGACGTAGAGCTGATCGCCGACGCTCGAGCCCTTGTCGGGATGTATGGCGCGCGCGCGGGCGAGGTACTGTGGATACGACAGCACCTGGTCGCGGGTCACTGATTGCTCGCCCGAGCGACGTCGTATGATGAGCTCCGGCGCTTGCTCCACTTGCAGGACACCGGGCCCGGTGATTCCCAGGGCGAGCGTACGGTCGAGCACCTCACTCAACGCTTTCTCGAGGGCGTGTCGCTTGCCGCCCTTGGCCAGGTACGCGGCCTCCGGCGCTCCCAGCGCGAACCCCTGGGCCTTTACCACCTGCAGGATCGCCGTCGCCCCGCCCTGGTCCGCGGCGGTCTCGACGCTCGAGAAAAAGCCGTGCATGGCGATCTTCGCGCTGTCGAGCGCCCGCTCCTGGTACTGGTAGATCGGCTTCACGCTGCTCGCGAGCTCCTCGGCCTCGCGCACGCGTTCCTGATCCGACTTGTTGACGGGGAACGTGAACGGGGCGATGACGTCGCGCTCGGCCGGCGTGCCGACGGCCAGCAGCTCCACGTTGGTCGCGCTCGACGGGAACACGACGTAGGCGAGCGTCGCCAGGCCCACCACCCACGCCCAGCGGCTGCCGTGATAGCGCAGCTGTTCCTTCGTTGGCAGCCTCATGTCAACCCTGTGCGTCCTCGGCGTACGCTCGGATGATGTCGCGCACGAGACGGTGGCGCACGACGTCCCCGTCCCCCAGATAGCAGAACCCGATCCCTTCGATCCCGGGGAGGATCCGCTCGACCTGGAGCAATCCGGAGTCCTCCCGGTTGGCCAGGTCGATCTGCGTCTTGTCACCCGTGATCACCGCGCGCGAGTTCACGCCCAGGCGCGTGAGGAACATTTTCATCTGCATGCCAGTCGCGTTCTGGGCCTCATCGAGGATCACGAAGGCGTCAGAGAGGGTGCGACCGCGCATGTACGCGAGTGGCGCGATCTCGATGGAGCGGTTGTCGATCGCCTTCTGCACGCGGTCGCGGGGCATCATGTCCTCCAGCGCGTCGTACAGCGGTCGCAGATACGGGTCGACCTTCTCGTGCAGATCACCGGGGAGGAACCCGAGGTTCTCCCCCGCCTCCACTGCCGGGCGCGCGAGCACGATGCGCCGCACCCGCTTGCGCGCCAGGGCGTCCACGGCCGTCGCCACCGCGAGGTACGTCTTCCCGGTGCCCGCCGGGCCGATGCCGATCACGATATCGTGCTGCGCGATCGCCTGCAGGTACTCCCGCTGCCCCGCGGTCTTCGCCTGGATCACGCGGCGCAGGCCGGGCAGGATGATCTTGTACTCGCCGTCGGGCGTGCGGCCTGTCGGCCCCTGTTCTTCCTGGCTCACGAGCCGGTCGACGTCGGCCACCTCCAGCGGCTCGCTCCCTCCCATCCGCACCAAGTCGACGAGCGCCTGGGCGACCGGCACCGCCCGCTCGACGGCGGGGAGGGGCCCGTGCAGCATCAGCGTGTCGCCACGCAACGACACGCGCACGCCGAGTCGCTGCGCGAGCGCGACCAGGTTGCCGTCGTTCACGCCGGCGAGCGCCAGCGGATCCACGCCCTCGGTCGAGAGCCGGTGGGTGATCTCGTCGGTCATGGCTTGACCTCGATGTGGAGCGGCGCCAGGTCCGCCGGGCTGGCCAGCGCGGGCGCCCCCTCGAACAAGGCACGCGCCGTCGTGGTCTTGGGGAAGGCGATCACGTCGCGCAGGCTACCGGCGCCCGCGAGCAGCATCGTCACCCGGTCGAACCCGATTGCGAACCCGCCGTGCGGCGGGGCACCGGCCTGCAGGGCGTTCAGCAGGAACCCGAAGCGGGCTTCGGCCTCCGCCGCCGACATGCCGAGCAGGCCGAAGACACGGCGCTGCACCGCGGCGTCGGTGATCCGGATCGATCCGGAGCCCAGCTCGTTGCCATTGTAGACGGCGTCGTAGTGCAGCGCGCGACAGGTGAACGGATCGGTGTCGAGGCGCGTCACATCATCCGGGTGCGGCGAGGTGAACGGGTGATGCGCGAACACCGGCTTCCCCGTTTCCGGGTCGGGCTCGAACAGCGGGAAATCCACGACCCAGGCGAACGCGTGCGCCGCTTTTGGCTTGAACTCGAGCCGGCGGATCACCTCCTGGCGCACGCGGTCGAGCACGGGCGACGTCACCCGGTCGGGGCCGACGACCATCAGGGCGGCGTCACCATCGCCGACCCCCAGCTGCCCCAGCGTCTCGGCGGTGAAGTGCTTGCCGACCGATCCCGAGATCTGCTCCCCCTGTCGCTTCACCCACGCGAGGCCCGAGCCGCCGAGCTGCTTCGTGGCCTCGGCGAGCTGGTCCACGTCCTTGCGCGACAGCCCGCCGCCGCCTTTGACCGCGAGCGCCCGGACCCGCGCGCCGTCCTTCAGCGCCGACTGGAAGAACGGCACGGCGAGCGATCTCACCTGCGCGGTCCAATCGGCGATCGGGACCTCGTAGCGCAGGTCCGGCTTGTCGGTGCCGTACCGCTCCATCGCTTCGCGCCAGGCGACGCGCGGGAACGGCCGGGCGATCGTGTGGCCTACCTCGTCCCACAAGGCGACCAGCACGGCCTCCACATAGCCGAGCACGTCTTCCATTCCCACGAACGACGCCTCGAGGTCGATCTGCGTGAACTCGGGTTGGCGGTCGTTGCGCAGATCCTCGTCCCGGAAGCAGCGCGCCAGCTGGAAGTAGCGGTCGAAGCCGGACACCATGAGCAGCTGCTTGTAGATCTGGGGCGACTGCGGCAGGGCGTAAAACTCCCCCGGGTGCACCCGCGACGGCACGAGGTAGTCCCGCGCACCCTCCGGGGTCGGCTTGGTCAGGACCGGGGTCTCGATCTCGAGAAACTCCAGATCGGACAGTGTACGGCGGGCCCGCTGCAGCAGCCGGTGGCGCAGCATGAGGTTGCCCTGCATCTCGGGACGGCGCAGATCCAGGTGGCGGTGCTTGAGCCTGAGCTCCTCGTTGGGCAGCTCTTCGCCTTTCCCTCTAGCCACCGGGATCGCGGGTGTCACGGCGGGGCCCACGACCGCGAGCTTCGTCGCCTGAACCTCCACCTCGCCGGTCGCGAGCTCGGGATTCTTCATGTTCGCAGGGCGCGCCGTCACCTGGCCCTCGACCTCGAGGACGGCCTCGGTGGTGAGCACACCAGCCACTCGCCGTACGTCCTCCGGGGCCCCAGGGCCGACTGCGACCTGCACGATCCCCGCTCGGTCGCGGAGGTCGACGAACACAATGCCTCCGAGGTCCCGACGGCGGTGCACCCAGCCGCCCAGCCGCACCCGCTGCCCCACGTGCTGCAGGCGCAGCTCGCCACAGCGGTGTGTCCGTCTGGATGTGGAACTGACGCTGTCTATGGTACCTCCGCCTCACACAGCACGCGGTAGAATTCTTCGGGCGTGCGGGCGCTCAACAGCTTGTCCCGCACCGGTTCGCGGCGCACGAGCCGCGAAATCCGGCTCAGTGCCTTCACATGGGCTCCCGCGCACGATTCCGGGCCGGCCAGGAGAAAGAACAGGCGAACCGGCTCGCCATCGATCGTTTCATACGGCACCGGCGCAGGAGCCGTCCCCGCCACGACCACCAAGGCGGAAAGCACCGGCGTTTTACCGTGTGGGACGGCGACTCCGTAGCCGATGCCGGTGGGAAACTGCTTTTCCCGCTCGAGAATAGCTCCCAGCACTTCTTCGGAAGGCCCGCCATTGCCCACCGCTGCCATGTCCACGAGTTCCCGGAGCACGCCCTCTTTGTCGGTCGCGTGCAAGGGGACCAGGATACGAGCGGGGGTCAACAATTCGGACAGGCGCACGGTGATCCAAGTGTCCTAAACGATTGAAGATAGTTAAGTTAGGTTTGACATGCAACACATTTCC
>DASQAM010000270.1:0-3996 GCA_035635735.1 Gemmatimonadales bacterium
GGCAAGGTGCACGTCCCCGGCCTGTATGCGTCGGTGAAGCGTCCATCGAAAGGCGAGCTCGCCAGCTGGAAACGCCTCCCGTTCCGGGAAAGCGAGTTCTTGAAGCACCGCGTCCAGGCGAAGGCGCTCACGGGGCTAAAACCCTACTCGGTGCTGGAGCGCCTCTGGGCGCTCCCGACCTTCGAGATCCACGGGATCACCGGAGGCTTCACGGGGGACGGTGCCAAGACCGTGATTCCGGCGGAAGCCACGGCCAAGGTGAGCCTGCGCCTCGTGCCCGACCAGAAGCTCAAGGCGGTCGAGCGCCAGCTCACGGCAGCGGTCCGGCGGTTCGCGCCCAAGCACGTGCAGGCGAGCGTAAAGTTCCTGCACGGCGCGGACCCGGCCACGGTGAAGGTGACGCACCCCGCGTTCAAGCTGCTCGATCAGGCGTTCCGGGAGGTCGTCGGGCGGGGTACGGTGCCGGCGCGCGCCGGCGGATCGATTCCGGTGGTCCCCGCGCTCGGGAAGGGCGGCGCTCCGGTCATCCTCACCGGCATCGGCCTCCCCGACGACCGGCTGCACGCGCCGAATGAGAAGCTCGACCTGAAGCAATTGTGGGACGGTATCCGGGTGTTCGGCCGGTTCTACGAGTTGCTAGCGTCTTTGTAGGGAAGGGGTTCGGGCGGTTGTGACCCGGTGCACGCCGCCCCTGCTCGGTCGTCTCTTATATTGGTCGACCCATGCACCGGCCCCTGTATCTCCTCGGCTTCGGCTATCTCGCCATCTGTGGCGTGGTGGTGCTGCGCCACCGGGTGAGGCCGTCGGGCGCTCCCGAGCATGGTTCGGTCGCCGCATCCTTCGGTGGCTCGGCTGGGGAGTGGTTTGCCACCATCAAACCCTACTGCAACGCCGTCGAGGTCGAGCTCGTCCAACGGCAGCACCCCGCTCCGTCGACCCTCGAAGGACAGGGCCTGAGTGCCGCCTGCTTTGCGCTCGGCGGCAAGATCGATCTCGCCCGCGCCGTGATCGACCGCCTCGCAGCGCGAGACCGCCCGCAGGCCGCGGGGATCGTCTTCAACGTGGCGCATCCGGTGGCCGATGCCGGCGACGATCGCTCGGCTGGCCCCATCATGGAGCTCGTCGTCGACTACTGGCCCAACCACTACATGGCGCTGTACCACGCGGGGATGTCCGAGTACGCTCTGGGGCAGCCGGCGCTCGCCCGGAGGCACCTCAAGTCGTTCCTTTCCTACTACCACCAGAATGACGGCTGGACGCAGAACGCGCGGGACGTTCTCGCGCGTCTTCGTTAGCTGAGAGCGCGCGAATGGTGGCCGAGCCCACCTATCTCACTCCGGGCGTCGTCCTGCAGGATCGCTACGAGATCGCGGACGAGATCGGCCGCGGCGGCTTTTCGATCGTGTACCGCGCGCGCGACCGTCGCATCAGCTCCGACGTGGCGATCAAGCTGCTCGTGCCCCCGCCCGCCGCGGCGCGGCTCGCGCGCGAGCGACTGCGCCGCGAGGTCCAGGCCGTGCGGCAGCTCAGTCACCCGAACATCGTCGCCGTGTACGACGTCGTCGACGACGGGCCGTGGAGCTTCGTCGTGATGGAGCACGTCCCGGGCCCCGACCTCGCCGTGCGCGTGCGGCAGCGCGGTCCGCTCGCCCCCGATGCAGCGGCCCGTCTCGGACGTGAGATCACCGCAGCGCTCGCTGCTGCCCACCGCCACGGCATCCTCCATCGCGACGTGAAGCCGCAGAACATCCTGCTCGCTCCCGACGGTCGGGCGCGACTCACCGATTTCGGCTCGGCACGGCTGGCGGGCCAGGAGACCGTGACCCAGACCGGAGGTCTCGTCGGCACGGCCGACTACGCGGCGCCGGAACAGCTTACCGGCGGGCGCGGCGATGCGCGGGCGGACGAATATGGCCTAGGCGTGACGCTGTACTATGCGCTCACCGGCGAGCTGCCGGCGCGGGCCCCTTCTCGCGGCGCGAACCTGGGCCGCGAAGGCCACCGCCCCCGGCGACGCCGCCCCGAGGTCCCCGCCTGGCTCGACGACGTCGTGGCGCGCGCCACGATGCCGGATCCCGACGACCGGTTTCCCGCCATCGCGCTCGTCGCCGATGCGCTCGAGCGCGGCGGTGACGGCGTCGATGGGGGAGCGGCTGCGGCGCCAGCGGACAAGGCCCGCTGCGTGCTGTGCCGGGCCTCGGAGCCGTTCGGCATCGGCGTCTGCCCTCGCTGTGCCCGCCGCGCCACCGGCGGGGACGACGTGCTGGTATTCCTTGAGCCGACCACGCCGGGCCCCGCGCGCCGCGCAGTGCGCGAAATCCTGGAAGAGCGGATCGGTACCGGTGTTTCGGCGGCAGGTCGCGACTCAGCCGCCGCGGGCGAACGCCCCTTGCTCCGCGTTCCTGCCGAGGCCGGCGACCGCGTTCTGGAGCTGCTCGTGGCGCAGGGCCTGGCAGCCCGCACGGAGTCCCATGCCTCCTCGTGGCGCGCCGCCGTGCCACCACCGATCCTGGTGCTCGCCGGCCTCGTCGCGGCGACGGGCGCTGCCGCTGCGTTCGCCGCCGCCACTCCCGTCCTGCTGGTCACGAGTCCCGCCGTCGCGGCAGGCCTCGTGACGCTCGCCGTCGTCATTCGCCGCGCGCCCGTCTGGAACCCGTCCCCCACCCGGCGCGCAACGCTGCCCCGGGGGGCGGAGCGCGCGGCCGTCCGCGCGCTCGCGGCGCTGCCGGCAGGCGCCGCCCGCGGCCTGCTGATCGACCTGCTGCGTCGCGCCGACACGGTCACCGCCGCGGCCATGGGGGCGAACCGACTCGATCAGCTCCTCATCGCGGCGTGCGACGCCGCGCGTGATCTCGCGGCGCTCGAGCAGCACCTCGGCGCGTTCGATGCCCGGCGCGATCGCTTGGCAGACGCGTCGCCGGGTTGGCTCGACGCCCTCAGCCGCTGTGAGCGTGGTCGCGATCTGCTGACCCAGCGGCTCCTCGAGGCGAGCGCCGCGCTGAGCAGTTGGCAGGCAGGGGCGGTGGCAGCGGAGGGGGCGGACACGCTCTCGGAGCTCGTCCGCGACATGGGTGAGGAAGGCCGCCGTCAGGAAGCGGCGGCGCGCGAAGTCGCGGCGCTCTTGGCCTAGAAGCGGGAAGCCGTCAGCGTCACATCCGCGCCGGCCCAGGCGCGTGCAAAGCGGGCATCCGCCTCCGCCGCCTCGACGCTCTTCCCCTGCGCGCGCAGCGCCTGGGCCAGCCCGAACAGCGACCAGCCGCTTTCCGGGAACCGTTTGAGATCCTCGCGATACAACCGCTCGGCCTCGACCGGCTGGCCCGCCCGGAGCAAGACCGCGGCCAGCGAGTGGCGAATCGGGTAATACCAGTCGGGTGGCTCGGTGTAGAGCTGGTCATCCTCGATCTTCATCGCCTCACGAAAATGCGCGATCCCCTCCTCGAGCGCACCCTGCCGTGCCGCGATCTCCCCCAGCAGCGCGTGCGTCGCGATCCGGAGATTCGTGCTCGGCGTCGTCCACCCGGCGGACGCGTACGCCCGCGTCCCGCTGGCGGCGATTTGCTTCAGTGTGTCGAGCGCCGCGCGGGCTTCCGTGAACCGGCCTCGTGCCGACAGCGCGATGCCCCGCGCGTACTGCCCCATGGCCCGCGAGTACGGGAGGTCCGCCGGTGGCAGCGACATGGCGAGCAGCTCGTCCCAGCGGCCGAAGGTCACCAGGGTCAGGTAAGGGTAGTAGAGGTACGGCTCGAGGAACGGCACCTGCTTCGCGGTCCCTACGGGAGTCGTCGCCGCAGTCCGTTTCGCCGCCTCGATGGCCAGCGCGCTCCTACCGGCGAGGGTCGCAGCGAACGCCAGGAAATGATGGTTGTGCGGGTAATACGCGAGCGGGTACAAGCCTTGGGGCTTCTGTCCCTCGATGAACGCCTCGTCGGCGTGGACCGCGTGTTGGTTAGCCGTGATCGCGTCAGTGTAGCGTCCCACGCGGATGTAGATGTGGGC
>DASQAM010000271.1:0-5414 GCA_035635735.1 Gemmatimonadales bacterium
CGGGTCGGTCGGCAGGATGGTCGTGTTGCCGAGCGCGATGTTGGCCTGCGCCGAGCCCGGCCGGTGCACGAGCAGGAGATCGGTCGCGACCCGTGTAGCGGGAGCGGGCAGGGCAGGGCTCGGCGGCGGCGCGCCGCGCCAGCCCGCGAACGCCTTTGCCACGAGGTCCCGCACCTGGGCGTCCGTGACGTCCCCGGCCACCACCAGCAGCGCCCCGACCGGCCGCAGCCGTTGCCGGGCGAACTGTGTCACGTCGTCACGGGTGACGGCGCGATAGCTCTCGCGCGTCGCGCTCCGCCCGTAGGGGTTGCGGCCGTAGATCTCGCTCCCGAAGAAGCGTTGCGCCACGGCGCCCGGCTGGGACAGCTGCAACGCAAGCGCGGACAGCGCCCGCGTGCGTGCCAGCTCCACCTCGTTGTCCGGGAACGTCGAGTGCAGGGTCACGTCCCCCAGCAGATCGAACACGAGCCCCGCTTGGTCGCTCAGCGCCTCGGCCGAGATGGAGAGGAAATCCTCCGCCGAGGACGCCGCTAGGGTGCCGCCCACGCCTTCGATCGTGGCCGCGATCTGCTCCGCGCTGCGGCTGTCGGTGCCCTTGGACAAGAGCTCCGCCGCGAGGTCGGACAGCCCCTCCTTGCCCGCCGGGTCGTAGATCCCACCGGCGCGGAACGAGAGGGTCGCCGAGACGACCGGTTGCTCGTGATGCTCGATGACCACGAGCTGCAGTCCGTTGGGGAGCGTGGCCTCCTTGAACGGCGGGAAGTGCACGGGCGTGAGCGGGGTGGGCTTTGGGGGCGCGCCGGGGAAGCCTTGGGCGGAGAGGGGGACGGGCGGACGGACGGACAGGAGCAAGCCGACCACCGCGACGACTGCCCGCCCGGTCACTGCGCCCCCCCGCCCGTCACGGGCTTCACGATGATCACGACCGCGTTCGCCGGATCGAGATACTTCGCCGCGACCCGGCGCACATCCTCCGCTGTCACCGCCAGGACGCGGTCCAAGTCGCTGTTGATCTCGGCCAGCGACGGATGGAACATGTCGTAGTGATGCAGCTCCTCGGCCTTGCCGAGCGTGGTCTCGCGGGCGTGCACGAAGCCGGCGCGGAAAGTGCTCTTCGCCTTTTGCAGCTCCTCGTCCGTCACGCCGGCCGCTCGAATGCTGTCGAGCTGGGCGGTGACTATGGTGTCGAGCTTGAGCGGGTCCACGCCCTGGTTGGCGATGGCGAGGACCAGCAGGACGCCGGGCCCGCGCCGCGAATCGAACGGGTTCATGAACACCTGAGTGCCGAAGGCGGCTTTCTCTCTCCGCACCACCGCCACGTTCAGGCGCGAGCTCTCCCCCTGACCGAGGATGACGTTCAGGAGCTCGAGCGCGCGTGTGTCCGGGTCCGCATGGGGCGGCGCGCGATAGATCCGGAGCACCGCCGGCAGGTTGGCGTGCGCGTCGGTCACCTCGCGCCGCTCCACGCCCGGTGAAAGACGCGCGCTGCAGCTCACGGCGGGCGGCTCGGTGTGGCGCGGGATCTCGCTGAAGTACTGATTCACGTACCGCCGCAGCTCGAGGGGCCTGAAGTCGCCCACCACGACGAGCGTGGCGTTGTTGGGGGCGTAGTAGCTGTCGAAAAAGGCCCGGACGTCGGAGAGCTGTGCCGCGTTGAGATCATCCATCGACCCGATGACCGTGTGCGCGTAGGCGAAGCACCCGGCGCTGTCGAACGGCCAGGTCATGCCGTCGATGAACGCCGGCGAGTACGGCTGGTTGTCGACGCGAAGGCGGCGCTCCTCCTTCACCGTCTCCCGCTGGTTCTGAAAGTGCTCGTCCGTGATGGCGAGCGAGCGCATGCGGTCGGCCTCGAGCCAGAGCGCCAGGTTCAGGCGATTCGAGGGCAGCGTCTCGTAGTAGTTGGTGCGGTCTTCCGCGGTGCTGCCGTTCTCCGACCCGCCGGCCCGCGAGATCAGCTGGAAGTGCTCGCCCTTCTTCACGTGGGCCGAGCCCTCGAACATCATGTGCTCGAACAGGTGCGCGAAGCCCGAGCGGCCCGGCCGCTCGTTCCGCGACCCGGTGTTGTACCACACGTCCACCGACACAATGGGCGTCGAGTGATCCTCCGAGTAGATGACGCGCAGGCCGTTGGGAAGCGTGAACGCTTCGTAGGAAATCTGGCCGGCTTGGCCGAGCAGGGCGGGAGCGAACGCGGCGCCGAGCAGCAGCAGTCCTACGACGACGGACGGGACGCGGCGACGATCGCTCACTCGGCGCTCGGCACCACGGGGCCCGACTGCACCAGCTCGAACGAAAATGCGCCGTCCAGGGTCTCGCCTTTCACCACGCGCCGGGGCCCCGTGCGGGTCGCGTAGATCCGAAAGCCGCCGCTCCGCAACGGCAGCACGTCGAATCGGCCGGCGGGCACGTCGATGGTGGCGGGCGACTCGGCGACAAAGGTGAGCGTCACCAGCGAATCGTCGAATTCCTTGTACGCCGGGACCCCGAGCGAATCACCCGGGACGGCGTTCGAGACGGCGCCCGCGAGGAACACGTAATCCGAGAACACGGTGCCCGGGGCGAAGGGGCGGCTCACCGGTACGATGATCACGCCCCCGCTCCTCGTCCCCACCCGCCGGCGGCCGGAGATCTCCCCCCGCTTCACTTCCAGGTCGTGCTCCACCATCACGGTGTCGCGCCCCGGCGAGAACAGATCGATGTGGTGAAACGTCGAGATCGGCTGGCCCGTCAGGCGGTTCACCACGACGCGCAGCCGCTCCTCCTCGACCGGCCGGAACTCCGACGCCGCCGTGTAGACGACTTCCTGGGTCATCTCCAGCGGGCGGATCTCGTACTGCCACACGGCCCAGCCGCGCTCCTGTCCCCGCAGCCGAAACACGAACGAGTCGCGCGTCGCAGGAACCTGGGCGACATCGAACTTGAGCGACTTGGGGCTGGAGGCGGAGCCGGTGGTCTGGGCGGTCGCGGCCGCCGCGAGGGGTAGGCTAGCGAGCAGCAGGAAACAGAGCCAGCGCATTGGTCTCGAGAATCGCCTTCTTGTGCGGGTCGCTGAGCGGCAGCGCCAGGAACTGGTCGATGTTGAGCCGCATGTCCTTCACGCCCGGACTCGGCCAGTCGGTGCCCCAGAGGACCCGATCCGCGAGCTCCGAGAGACGCGGAAAGTACTCCAACAACCGGGCGGGCGGTATCCCGGAGACGTCGAGCCACATCCTCCGGTGGCGTCGCAAAACGAAAAACGCCTCCGCCATGTACAGCGGCCGTCCGCCGTGCGCCATCACGATGCGGAGATCGGGAAAATCGATCGCCACGTCGTCGAGGTCCATCGGGTTGCCGTACTTGGAGCGGGCCCCGGGGAAGATGCTGGTGCCGGTGTGGATCATCACCGGCAGCCCGCGTTCCTCGCATCGCCGGTAGATCTTCCCCAGGGCGTCGAGGCCGTGCGTGTACGCGTTCGCCGGCATCCCCTGGTGCGGTGGATGAATCTTGACGAGCCGAGTGCCGAGCTCGGCGAGGCGATCCACGTCGCCCGCCGGATCCTTCGTGAAGCGGGGGTGCACGCCGCCGTATGGCACCAATCGCTCCGGATCGGCCTGGGCGTACGTCGCGGCAAAGGCGTTGCTCGCATCGGTGAATCCCATCACGTCGGGTGAGGGGTAATTCACGAGTCCCACCCGCCACACACCCGCGCGGTCCATGACCTCGAGCAGCGCGCGCGGATCATCCATCACCTGGATCATCAAGTCCCGCTCGGCGCCGTGGCCCTTCCACATCGTGTCGAGCACGTTGGGCTTGAGCTCGCGCCACGGCTGGACGTGGATGTGAACGTCGGTGATGCGACTGGGCGAGAGAGCGGTTGCCGACGGGGGGCGGCTCATGGGGCGCAGAAGCTACCGAATGGCGGGTGTGCATTCAACCGCGCGGAGCCGCTGCAACACCAGGGGTTGCGCAGGCGCCACAAGCCGGCATGTCGCCGCCACCCGGGCGCTACGGAGGAGTTGTGATGCTCCCATCGTTGTTTGCATGCAGCATGGAGGTGCGGAACTTGCGCCGACGCCGCAGCAACCGAGAACCCTCGACAAGACCCGGAGGCTACCTATGAGCATCGACCTTGCGGACGGCGAAAGCCGGTGGATCCGGCGGGGCGCCGGCGTGACCGTCCTGGGATGCATGCTGTTCCTGGCGTCGTGCGACGAGCGTCCGCTTTCGTCACCCGCGCCGGCGGGCGGCGTGGACGCGCAGCCGGTGAGCGGGGGACCGTTCACGTTCGAGAACTTCTCGCTCGGCGCTACGCCTGGGACAGTGTGCCCGGGCTCATCGGCGTGCACGAACGGCGCCGCGGAGCCCGCGATTCGCGCCGACAACACAGGGACGTTCTACGTCTCGTCGGAGCTCGGCCTCTCGTCCGGCACGCTCGCCTGGAAGTCCACCGACGGCGGCCTGCACTACACGGCGCTGGAATCCCCGAACCAGCTCTCCCAGGCCGGTGGAGGAGTGGGGCCTGGGGGCGGCGACACGGACTTGAGCACCGCACCGCAGGCGAACGCCAGCGGCATCTACAACGTCTACGTGGCGAGCCTCACCCTGGCGAATGTCACGGTCAGCACCAGTCAGGATGGCGGCAAGACCTGGAGCAAGAACGTCACCAGCGCCACGATCCCGGGCGATGACCGCGAGTGGATCGCCGCCGACCAGGCGTCCAAGGTGTGCATCTCGTACCACGACATCGTGACGTTCAACATCGACGTCAACTGCAGCGTCGACGCAGGCGCCACCTTCACGCAGTTGGGGTCGGCGATCGACCCAACGCACGCGTTCTTGCTGCAGGAAAACTCGACGGGCAACCTGGTGATCGACCCGAACTCCCACGTCATTTACCAGGTGTTCAGCGGCATCGCGAACGCCACCGAGGCCGTGCTCCCGAGCTCGTTCCACGCCGTCTGGATCGCGGTGTCGCGCGACGGCGGTCAGACGTTCACCGACAATCCCGTCTACGTGAATCCGAACACCTCGGTCTCCTACGGCCACCAGTTCATCAACGCGACGGTGGATCAGGCGGGTACCATCTTTGTCGTCTACAACGACAACCACAACCTCTACTACAGCTTCTCCACGAACAGCGGGCTGACCTGGACCGGGCCCATCCAGATAAACCAGTCACCCTCGGCCACGGCGATCATGCCCTGGAGCATCGCCTGCGCCCCCGGTCAGCTGACCGTCGTGTGGTACGGGACGTCGTTCTACGACGGGACGACGGCGCCGGACAATTATCCCGCGTCGGCGGCGTGGTACGTGTTCTTCGCCCAGAGCCTCAACGCCGCCGGGGCCGGCAGCACGTTCACGCAGGCCGCGGCCACCCCGATCATCCACTACGGTGGGGTGTGCGAGAGCGGGGTGGGTTGCACGGGCAACCG
>DASQAM010000272.1:0-3314 GCA_035635735.1 Gemmatimonadales bacterium
GACGTGCCCGAGAGCATCACGGACCAGTTCGGGATGCCACCTTCCGAGGGATCGCGCAGCCCGTCCGCGTTGGCGTCCAGGAACACCGACCCGTGAATCTCCGCGCCCGTGGGCGGGGGAGGCGGCGGTGGCGGGGGCGGGGGCGGAGGCGGCGGCGTCGGGGCGTCGCACTTGTTGATATCGGTGTCCGGGTGCAGTTCCGCACGCATCGCGCAATGCGCGTCGTCGTGACCCAGACCGGGCTGGGTGACGTCCGCCGGGTGCACGCTGGACTTGCCCTTCAGCGTACGACCTTGGGCCACGCCCGCGACGTACGGCGTCGCAACCAGGGCCAACAGGACTATAAGGGCTCGCATGTGCTCACTCCTCACTTTTGTTAGGGCTGAGGAGGGGCGCTGCGGCCTCAGCTGACCTTGTTGCGGGGGTGTAACACCGCACGATTTTTGTCCCCGCCTACCCAATCCGGCTTGCCTTAAGAGTCGCTTGGGCGACTCGGGCGGGCCGTGTGGCATATCACCCAGTTACCTAAGCACAAGCGGGCGCGCCACTTACTATTCCGGAATGGGGATGGAGCAAGAAGGGTGCCCTATGCGCACGGGCCCTGGAAACACGTCACTTGGCCAACTGGTGATTGGCATGTATCGTTGCATAACGCCATATTTCGTGCAGAAAGTAGTATACGTAGACGTGCTATGTGCGTCGTTGGAGACGCAATAGTGTCGTGATGGTGCTACCGCAAGAGTTGCTTCGCGATGGTGTTCAACTGCATGTTGCTCGTCCCTTCGTAAATCGTGCCGATCTTGGCATCGCGGTAAAACTTCTCCACAGGGTACTCCTTGGTGTAGCCGTAGCCGCCAAACAGCTCCACCGCGAGCGACGTCACCCGCTCGGCGACCTGGGAGGCGAACAGCTTCGCCATCGCCGCCTGGGTGGTATATGGCTCACCTGCGGTCTCGAGCCGCGCCGCGTTGTACACCATGAGCCGGGCGGCCTCGAGCTCGGTGGCGGCCTGCGCCAGCTGGAATTGGACGGCCTGAAACTCCCCGATCGGCTTGCCGAACTGTTTCCGCTCCTTGGCGTACTTGAGTGCCGCCGTGAGGGCACCGCGCGCCACGCCGATCATCTGCGCCCCGATTCCGATCCGACCGGTATTGAGCGTCTCGATCGCCACTTTGTAGCCGACGCCCACCTCCCCGATCACGTTCGCTTCCGGGACCTCGCAACCGTCGAGTATCAGCTCGCACGTGCTCGAGGCGCGGATGCCGAGCTTGTCCTCCTTCTTGCCGACCCCAAACCCCTTGAATGCACGCTCCACCGCGAAGGCGGTGATCCCCTTGTAGCCTTTGGCGAAGTCACTGTTCGCGAACACCACGAACAGCCCCGCCTCGGCGCCGTTCGTGATCCACAGCTTGCGGCCCTCGAGAATCCACCTGTTCCCCCGTTTAGTGGCGCGAGTTTGGAGCCCGAATGCGTCCGAGCCCGAGTCCGGCTCGGACAGGGCGTACGCGCCCAGCAGGTTGCTCGCCAGGCGGGGGAGAAAGCGCCGCTTGACGTCATCGCTCGCCCACTTGCGGAGCAGCGTGTTCACGAGGGTATTCTGAACGTCCACGAAGATCGCCACCGAGGCGTCCACCGCCGACAACTCCTCCACCGCGAGCACCGTCATCAGGAGGCTCCCGCCCGCGCCGCCGTGGGATTCCGGGATGTCGATGCCCATGAGCCCGAGCTCGAAGCACGTCGCGAGCAGCCCCGGGTCCACCGTGGACGCCCGCTCCATGGCGGCCACGCGGGGCCGAACTTCGCGCTCGGCGAAGTCGCGCACGGTGTCGCGGAACAGCTCCTCTTCCTCGGAGAGCTTGGTGAGGGGGGGCGTCATCTCGCTCAGCGGTCCTTGACCCGCCGCACGAACTTGAGCCCCGACCACACGTCGTCCACCGCGGCGACCTTCACATCCACGAGGCCATGCGCGAGGCCTATCACCCGGATCACGTCCTCGGTGAGGTCGGTCGCCACCCCGGACGAGCGTTTGGGCCAGGAGATCCACAACATGCCGGCGGGCGAGAGCGCCCGTGCCAGGGCGGCGAATCGGCGCTCGAGCTCTTGCTTCTCGCTGGTGAAAAACTGGATGAAGTCGAGAGGGCCCACTGCGCTCGTCCTGTGCGTCACGCCCGACGGCAGCTTGCCAAGCGTGCGAGCATAGCCGCGGGGCGCGCCCAGCAGGGCGATGGTGGACCCCGATTTGAGACCGAGCTTCTGCACGAGCGGCTTCCCGGAGTATCCGGCCACTGCCGCCCCCGCCGCCTACTTCCGCCCGCTGCCGCCCTTGTACAGCACCCGCCAGATCCTGCCCGCCGCGTCGTCGGTGATGTACAAGGAGCCGTCCGGGCCCACCGCCACGCCCACCGGCCGGTGTTGCGGACCGGCGCCGTCCTGATGCCAGAAGCCGTCCGCGAACGTGTCGTACGTCCCGACCGGCTTGCCGTCCTTGAAGGGCACGAACACGATACGATAGCCGGCCTGGGGCAGCGGCGCGCGGTTCCACGAACCGTGGAACGCGATGAACGCCCCATCGCGATAGCGCGCGGGGAACTGAGTGCCGCGGTAAAACACCAGTCCATCCGGCGCCCAATGCGCCGGAAACGCGACCAGCGGCTCCTTCTTCTCCTTGCAGCGTCCGACCGTCTTGCCGTCGCCGCCATATTCGGGCGCGAGCACCAGGTGACCCAACTCGGGGTCGTGGTAGCAGTACGGCCAGCCGTAGTCGTCCCCTGCCGAGAGCTTGATGAACTCCTCCGAGGGTTTTTCCGCACTCTGCGCCAGCGTGAACAGCTTGGACCAGTTCTGACCCAGCTGATCGCGACCGTGCTGCGTCGCGTACAGCTCGCCCGACGGCGCGATCGCGAGCCCCACGGCGTTGCGGATGCCCGTAGCGAAGCGGGTGCCGCTCGCCTGCGTCTGATCGAGCCTGGTCGCGTCGAACCGCCACACGCCGGCCCGGTACGCGAGCTCGGAGCAGGGGTCCTCCCCAGGCGACTCGCTCGAGCGGTCCTTCACCTGACAGGAGTTGGTGGCGGATCCGATGTTGACGAACAGGGTGCGGCCGTCGGCGGTGAGCGCCAGGTTGCGCGCTGCATGCCCGCCGTCTGCGAGGCCCCGCACGAGCACGTCAGGCGCCCCAAGCGGGACGAGGCTGCCTGCCCGCATCGCGTAGCGGTAGACGGTGGTCGTCGAGCTGAAGTACAGCACGCCGTTGCCGAGGGCGATCCCGGTGCCGCCTTCGGAGCCGAAGCGCTCGGTGACGTCCGCTTTACCGT
>DASQAM010000273.1:0-2127 GCA_035635735.1 Gemmatimonadales bacterium
CAGCGGGTGAACGACCTCGGGTTCGGCACCTGGTTCCACACCGACGTGGACGTGCAGCGGCGGGGCGTCGACCTATCGGATTCCGGCGCCGTCGTGATCCAGCGCGGCGACGTGCTGCACTGCGACTTCGGAATCACTGCGCTGGGCCTGAACACCGACACGCAGCACATGGGCTACGTGCTGCGGTCCGGTGAGCGGGACGTGCCGGAGGGCTTGAAGCTGGCGCTCAAGAACTCGAACCGGTTGCAGGACATCCTGCTCGCCGAGATGCGGCCGGACCGGACTGGTAACGAGGTGCTCGCCGCCGCGCTGGCGCGGATGGGGGCGGCGGGGATTACCGGCACGATCTACACCCACCCGATCGGCGACCGCGGGCACGGGGCCGGGCCGCTCATCGGCCTGTGGGACCACCAAGAAGGGGTGCCCGGGCGCGGGGACGTGAGTCTACTCCCCAACAGCTGGTTCTCGATCGAGCTCCAAGCCACAACGCCACTGCCGGAATGGGACAACCAACCTGTGCGGTCGGCCCAGGAGGAGGACGCCGAGCTCGGTGCCGACAGCCAGATGCGCTGGATCCTGCGGCGACAGACCGAGTTCCACGTCGTGAAATAACGGGAAAGGGGAAAAGGGAAAGGGGAAACGTGACCGTCTACGACGTCGAAACCCCGGCCCTCCTGCTCCACCTGGATGTCGTCGAGCGCAATCTCGCCCACATGGCCGCGCGGGCTCGGCAGCTCGGTGTCGCATTACGGCCGCATGCCAAAACGCACAAGTGCGTGGAGGTCGGTCGTCTCCAGCAGGAGCATGGCGCGCGTGGGCTCACCGTGTCGACTCTGGTCGAGGCCGAGGTGTTCGCGCGCGCCGGGTTCGACGACCTCACCTGGGCGTTTCCCATCGATCCGAGCCACATCTCCCACGCCCGTCGCATTGCCGAGGAGACGGGGTCCACGCTACGAGTCGTCGTCGACGACGAGCGCACCGCGCGCGCGCTCGCGGGGTCGGGTCTGCACGTGTGGCTCAAGGTAGACTGCGGGTTACACCGCGCAGGCGTGGACCCGGCCTCCCCGTACGCCCTGAGCGTCGCGCGCGAACTGGGCGAGGAGCGGGGACTCGTGTTCGACGGCATCGTGAGCCACTCCGGGCACGCCTACCGCACGACCAGCAAGCCGGAGGCGGCCGCGGTCGCCGAGTCGGAGCGCAGCGTCATGGTCGGCTTCGCGGAGCGGGTCCGAAAGGAGGGCGCCCCGATCCGGGAGGTGAGCGTCGGGTCGACGCCGGCGATGGCGGCGGCTGAGCACCTCGCGGGCGTCACCGAGGCGCGCCCCGGCAACTACGTGTTCTACGATCGAACGATGGTGCTGATCGGGTGTTGCGCGCCGGCGGACGTGGGCGTGACGGTGCTCGCGACCGTCGTGTCGCACCAACCGGGGGCGGCGCACTTCATCGTCGACGCCGGGGCGCTCGAGCTATCGAAGGATCCCGGGCCTGCGCACGTGGCGCCGCAGGCGATGGGCGCCGTGCGCGGGGCTCCCGAGCTGACGGTGGCGACGCTGTCACAAGAACACGGCCTGATCCGCGCCGAATCCCCGGCGGCGCTCGACGGTCGGTTCCCGGTCGGGACCCAGGTCGAGATCGTCCCGAACCATTCCTGCCTGACCGTCCCCCTCTTCGATGAATATCACGTGATCCGAGGGACGGGGGACGGCGCCCGAGAGGTCGATCGCTGGAAAGTCGAGCGGGGGCGATGACCTGACATGCGACCCCGAGGATTGTGAGCGCCGTCATCGAGCGGACAATCCCGGCGCGCTTTCTTCCTTCACGTCATGGGTTCGCCATGAAGATCTTTCTCCGTCACGTCGTGCTGTGCTCCCTGCCCCTCCTGTTCGGCGCGGGCGCGGGCTACGGCTTCACGTTCATCCAAGGGTCGTGCGGCGCCATGGTCGGCGCACTGTTCGCCGGTAAGTGCGCCGGGCGGCAGCGCGAGTACCAGGCGAGGTTCCAGCTCGGAGGGGCAGCGGCTGGGACCGTGATCGCGGCGACGCTGGGCACCTGGCTGGAACATCGTCGCCGGCGTGCCGTACAAGAGACACCTTCTGAAGGAGAGCCGTCATGAAGCGCATGGCAATG
>DASQAM010000274.1:0-4287 GCA_035635735.1 Gemmatimonadales bacterium
TTCGAGAACATGTTCGCCCGCCTGATCGCCGCCGCTGCCGAGGCCGGTGTGCCGACGATCGTATGCACGCTCGTTCCGGCGCGATATGTCGAGCCCTCGCAGCAGCGCGTGGCCGCCACGGCGCTCGCCATCTTCAACGACCGCATCCTGCGGCGTGCGATCGCCGCGCGGCTCTCGATCGTGGAGCTGCGCCTGGTATGCGACGAGGACGGCGACTACGCGAGCGAAACGCTGCTCTCGCACGCGGGCGTGCGCAAGGTGGCGAACGTGGCGCGCTCGGCGCTCTACGACATTTCGCGCAATCCCGGGCGCACGAGGGTGTATTTCTAGTCGGTGCCTGATCCGGCCCGCACTCGACCGAACTGCGCGCCCTGCGGCGGCTATCGACCCGAAGCGGACGTTTCGATCGCACCCACATCGTCGGCTTGGGAAGCTGCATACGAGGTTCGATTCCCAACCCGCACGATGCGAATGCGTCATTCGAGCCCGGCTGCGCGCATGATCAGAAACAATCCTGCCACGACGACGACGGCCCCGGTGGCTCGCGCGACGCGCTCACCGGCCGGAGCGAGACGTTCGACGGTGATGGCTGCCGCCACGACAGCCATCGCGCGAAGATCTATGACCCCGATGACCAGGAGGATCGCCATGAGACCGACACAGCAGTGGGTGCAGTGGAGGCCGAGGAGCAGGCCGTGTCGCCAGGCCGTGCCGGCGTCGGCCGACAGCGTACGCCCGCGCCCGGGTGCCTCCCGGCACCAGGCAAGGTGACGCGCCTTCCACGCGGTGAGCTGGAGGAAGCCGGCGATCAGGACGACCGAACCGACCGCGATGGGTACGGCGCGCGCCAGCGCCGGCTGCTGCATCTCGACCGTCGCCAGAGCGATGCCCAGCGGAAAGGCGGCCATTCCGAACACGGTCCACACGAAGAAGTACGCCACGCCGACCAGCGCGGTCACCCCACCGAGCCGCGTCTCGCCTGTCCTGCCAATGGCCTGGCGGTAGCGCCACAGCATTGGCATCAAGGATGGCAGCATCATCGCCACCATCATCACGACCCACATGCCGAGGAACGACGCCGCGGCGCCGGTCCACGTCTTTCCGGGCATCCGCATCCACGCCATCGACATCGTCCAGCCGCCGGGCATCGGCATCTCGCCCATCGCCGACATGCGCGCGCACCAGACGATCGTCACCGCGACGCTGACCGCGAAGAGTAGCGCGGAGACGCCGAAGAAAGCTTGCTGCGACGCACGCTCGGAAGCCATGCGTCGCGAGATCTCCCGTCTCTGCAGTTGCGCCACGACAGCCGCGACGTCGCTCAGCGCTTGGCGTACTCGTCGTGGCGGACCCACCACACATCCGTTTCGTTGCGCCCCCTGGGAGCGCGGTCGAGCCACTGGTACATGCCCCAGAGGCCGTCCAGTCCGCGCGCATAGGTGGAGTAGGTGTGGTAGACGATGCCGTCCTCGAGCACGAACGCGCTCATGCCCGGCCTCTCGCGCGTGTACGTGGCCGCGTCGGTCCCGGCCATGGCCGCGTTCCTGGCGACGATCTCCGGCACCGCTGCTGTCTCGTCCATCGCGTGGCCGCCGCGCTCGTAGTTGTATTCGATGGTCCCCCTGCGTTGTTGCTCCTCGGTGAACGAGACGCTGAAGTCGGGGTTGAAATCGCCGCCGAACGAGGACGCCCAGGGGAACGTCCAGCCCATCCGCTTCTTGTACGCCTGCAGCTTCGCGAGCGGCGCCCGCGACACCGCCGAAAGCGTGACGTCATGGTTGGCCACGTGGATGGCGAAGCCGTCGAACCCGTCGGCGATCGTCGAGCAGGTTGCGCATCCCGCGGCGTAGTCGGGCCCGAACATGAAGTGGTAGATGAGGAGCTGCGAGCGCCCTCGGAAGAGGTCGGCGAGCGAGGCGCTTCCCTCGTCGGTCTCGAATCGGTAGGTCTTTTCGATGCGGACCCACGGCAGCTCCTGCCGCCGCCGCGCCAGCTCGTCGCCGCGCCGCGTGTGCTCCTTCTCCGCCTTGAGCAGCTCTATCCGCGCTGCGAGCCAGTCCTTCCGTGTCCCGGTCATGTGCTTCGTCATTGCTGTACTCCTTTCGTGGTTACCATTCGGTGGTTGTCGGTCACGCGATAAACTTAGCGCAGGATGTCGAGACGATGGGAGTTACAAGTGTGGCGGGATTCAGGGCCTAGATGGACTCGCTGATCACGGCCGCGGCACGCGCGCTCGCCGCGGGTGATCCCCTCGGCGCATTGAAGCGCGTCGCGCTGCGCGACGATGCGCCGGCGCTCGCGCTGCGAGGCATCGCGATGGCGCAGCTCGGCGATCTCATTCGGGCGAAGGCGCTCCTGCGCAGCGCCGCGCGCGCCTTCGGTCCGAGAGAGTCCGTGGCCCGTGCGCGATGCGTCGTCGCCGAGGCCGAGATCGCGCTCGCCTCGCGCGACCTGGGTTGGCCTGCGAAGGCGCTCGACGCAGCGCGGGCGACGCTCGAGGAGCACGGCGACCGGGCCAACGCCGCGCACGCGCGGCATCTGGAGACCCGGCGCCTGCTCCTGATCGGACGCGTCGACGAGGCCGAGCGAATGCTCGCCGCGCTGGACCCCGCGCCTTTCCCGCCCGCGTCGAGGACCGCGCACGAGCTCGTGGTCGCGGGGATCGCGATGCGGCGCCTCCATGCAAAGACGGCGCGCGCCGCGCTCGCCCGCGCCGGGGACGCCGCGCGCCACGCCGGCATCCCTGCGCTGACGGCGGAGGTCGAGAGCGCATCCCTCGTCCTGAACGCGCCCGCGGCACGCCTGCATGCGCGTGGCGAGGAGCGACTCCTCGTTCTCGAGGAGGTCGAAGCGTTACTGGCGTCGAGGGCGCTCGTCGTGGACGCCTGCCGTCGTGTCGTGCGTCACGCAGGCACGGTGATCTCGCTCGCGAAGCGTCCGGTGTTGTTCACGCTCGCCCGCGCGCTGGGCGACGCGTGGCCGGGAGACGTTGCGAGGGACACGCTCGTCGCGCGCGCATTCCGGGCGAAGCGCGCCGATGAATCGTATCGCGCGCGGTTGCGAGTCGAAGTCGGACGGCTGCGCGCGCTGCTGCGGACGCTGGCCGGCGTGAGCGCGACGAAGCGAGGGTTTGCGCTGGTGCCGCGCCGCGCACGTGAGGTCGTCGTGCTGGCGCCGCCCGTGGAAGAGGAGCATGCGGCGGTGCTCGCCTTCCTCGCCGACGGAGAGTCGTGGTCGAGCTCGTCCCTGGCGCTTGCGCTTGGAGGCAGTCAGCGCACCGTGCAGCGGGCGCTCGACTCGCTTGCGGCCGCAGAAAAGGTGCAGTCGTTCGGTCGCGGGCGAGCGCGTCGTTGGCTGACTCCGCCCGTGCCCGGATTCCCGACAACCTTGTTACTCCCCGCGCCATTGCCGAGTGATTAGAATGGAAGCATGAAGCGATCAGCAGCAGCCGAAATCGTCCGCGAGTACGGACCCTTTCCGGGTGTCGACAGCGTGCATGGGGTCACCTATGACGGTGAGCGAGTCTGGTTCGCGTCCGGAGACAAGCTGAACGCCCTGGATCCTGCGAGCGGGAAGACGGTGCGCTCGATCGATGTCGCCGCGCATGCAGGAACGGCCTTCGACGGCGAGCATCTGTTTCAGATCGCCGAGGATCGCATCCAGAAGATCGATCCGAAGACCGGCCGCGTGCTCGCCACGATCCCGGCGCCCGGCGGCGGCGGTGACTCGGGGCTCACGTGGGCCGAAGGGACGCTCTGGGTGGGGCAGTATCGGGACCGGAAGATACATCAAATCGATCCCCAGACAGGGGCGATTCTTCGCACCATCGAGTCCAACCGTTTCGTCACCGGGGTCACCTGGGTCGACGGCGAGCTCTGGCACGGCACCTGGGAAGGTAACGAGAGCGATTTGAGGCGAGTCGATCCTCGAACGGGAGAGGTCCTGGAGAAGATCGAGATGCCGCCCGGGGTGTTCGTGTCCGGACTCGAGTCCAATGGCGGCGATCGGTTCTTCTGCGGAGGAGCAACGAGCGGGAAGGTGAGAGCTGTCCGCCGGCCCAAGCGAGGCGCAGCGACGGGCGGCGGCTCCAAGATTCCCGTCGACTCCGCGAGCAAGTAATCGAAGCGGCCCTCACGCTGCCCGAAAAGGCCGAAGTCGGCCCCCGGTGCTTCGAACTGGCGGCGAGGTTCGGGCATTAGGTACTCGCGGATACGTGAACGTCGATGTGTGAACGGCGGCTTTGGCCGAAGAGCAGACGTTCCAGGCATCAAGCCTCGACAGTCCGAT
>DASQAM010000275.1:0-2092 GCA_035635735.1 Gemmatimonadales bacterium
GTGAGCATGTCAGGGCGGGAGGATCTTGGCCCGGTCCCACGCGAGGTTGGCGATCGTCACGAGCCACGCGGTGTCCGAGAAGCGGAACACCGGGAAGTCCGCACGATACTTGGTATGGTCCGTCACCATGGCCACCCAGTCCCCCGGGTCGTGGACCGCCGGGTCGAACAGCGGGTCGGGCCCCGCCGCGAGACGGTACACTTCGATCTTCGGCAGCGGAGCGGCCTTGAAACCCTCGACCAGCACGATATCCGCTCCCCCGAGGTAGCGGCGAGCCAGAGCGATCGGGTCCGACTCCTGCTCCGTCCGCTCCCACAGGACCCGCTGTCCAGGCCCCTCCATGAGGACGCGCTCGGCGTGTCCTTCGTGCCAGTGGCGCCAGGAATCCTTGCCGCGCTGGTCCGTGTCGGCAGGGTGGGTGCCGTGCTTGATCGTCATCACGCGGAATTTCCGACGCACGAGCTCCGCGGCGAGCGCTACCAGGAGGGTCGTCTTGCCGGCGTTCTTGCGCCCGATGATCGACATCATCCGCGTTGCCGCCACGCCGCCTCCGCCCGTTCGAGATCTGCCGGAGAGTTTACGTTGAAAAACAGCAGGTCCGGGTCGCCCAGCGCGCGCACCCGTTCAAGCGGTAGTGTACCGACCTTCACATCGGCGTGGAAGCCGATCGCTCGCAGGTCGCCGAGCGCGAGCTGCCGCTCGATGGCCGCCGCGCATGCTGGTCCGTACACGGCGCACAGCGGCTCCACACCGCGCCGGCCATCGCTTTCGGGGAGAAACGCATCCCAGCCCGTCGACCCCTCCAGCAGCGCCCGCAGCAACTCGATGGTGACGAACGGCATGTCCCACGCGACGCACAGCACCGGTCCCAGGCCCGACACGACCGCGGTGTAGATCCCTCCCAGGCTCCCCTGACCGGGGCGCACGTCGGGGATTGTTCGGAGGTCGGGCCGCCAGGTGGGTCCGTCGGGAGCGTTGGCGATGAACAACGGAGGCTCGCCGGTCACCGTGCTCACGGCATCCACCACGCGGTCGACGATGCGTCGCCCGCCGAGCTCCACCAGCCCCTTGGGATGCCCGCCATAGCGGCGCGCCGCGCCGCCGGCGAGGACGGCGCCGCGCACTGTCAGACTCCCAGCGCCCGGTGGTCGACCATCAGGCAGCGGTCCATGACGCAGGGAATGCCCGCCGCCTGTGCCCGTGCCCGGGCCGCGTCGTCGACCACGCCCACCTGGAGCCAGATCAGCTGAGGGGGAGGTTGCACGCCGATGGCCTCGTCTACGATCGTCCCGACGTACTCGCTGCGCCGAAACACGTCCACGACGTCGATCGCCTGGTCCGTCGCGGCGGCAGTGAGAGTGGGGTAGCTCTTCTCGCCGAGGATTGTGGCGTGGCCCGGGTTCACGGGGACAATGCGGTAGCCCGCGCCCTGAAGGTAGCGTGCGACCGCGTGGCTCGGGCGCGTCGAGTTGGGCGACAGCCCCACGACGGCGATCGTGCGCGCCGTGCCGAGAATGTCGCGCAGCGCCGCCGCGGTCACGCGTCCGGCCGGTGGACGTGCGGCGTCCCGCTCACCGCGCGCCCCACCAGCACGATCCCCGTGCGCCGTGCGATTGTCACCGCCAGGGTCGATGGCACGCTCGGCGTCGCTACCCACGCGAGCCCGGCGCGCGCGGCCTTGTACGCGAGCTCGGCCGAGATGCGGCCGGTCACGAGGAGCCCGCGCCCGGCAATCGGCTCCCGGGCGATGACCGCCGCACCCACTACCTTGTCCACCGCGTTGTGGCGCCCGATGTCCTCGGCATGGAACAGCAGGCGCTCGTCGTCGGTCAGCGCGGCGGCGTGGATGCCGCCGGTCTCATTGTAGCGCTCTCCGCGCCCGAACAGATCCTTGAAGAGGGCGCGCAGACGCTCCGCCGCGGGCGGCTCGCCCCGGGCCGGCGCGCGCGCTACCTGGTGCGGATCGGCGAGGAAGGTGGACACGGCTCCGCACCCCGAAGCGAGCACCCGCTTGCGGTTCTCACCCTTGACGGCGGCCACGCGCTCCGGCTTCACCTCGGCCCAGAACCCCAGGTCGGGGGCACAGGGCCGC
>DASQAM010000276.1:0-2604 GCA_035635735.1 Gemmatimonadales bacterium
TTGCGCGCGACGTCTTTCGTAGGTGACGCATCTATGTTTTTCAGGAGATGACCATCTCACTCGCCGTCCCCGACATTCTCGTAGCCCGGGCGAAGTCGGGCGATCTGGAGGCGCTTGAGGCGCTCTACCGGGCCTTCGAGACGCCCGTGTACAATCTCGCGCTCCGCGTGTTGCGCCGCCCCGAGGACGCCGAGGACGTGCTGCAGGAGACGTTCCTCGAAGTGGTCCGGAGCATCAAGCAGTACCGCGGGGAAGGATATCTGTGGGGCTGGATCCGTCAGATCGCCACATCAAAAGCCCTGATGCGGATCCGGCATGACCGGGTGCGCGAGACGGAGGAGTTCCACGAAGAGTCGACGCCGGGGGTGGGCGAGGCAGCGGGAGTGGGGGCGATGGCGGGGTCCAGGGGAATGAGCCCGGGCGCCGTTCCTGCGCAGATCGATCTCGAGCGGGCATTCGAGCAGTTGAGCGAGACATCGCGTGCGGTGGTGTGGCTGCACGATGTCGAGGGCTACACGCACGAGGAGATCGCGGAGCAGATGGGCAAGACGGTGAGTTTTTCCAAGTCGCAGTTGGCGCGCGCCCACGTCCGGTTGCGGCGGATGCTCGATGAAGGAGTCGCACAATGATGCACTGCACGATGGATGACGTATTGGCGCTCGCGGCCGGGGAAGGGTCCGCGTGGGCGCGGCAGCACGTGGCGGGGTGCGGGGCGTGCCGGGCGGAGCTCGAGGCGTTGTACCAACGCGTCGCGCAGCTGAAGGCGCTGCCGGCGCGGCGGCCGTCGCGGGACCGCTGGCCCGCGGTGCGGGACGCCGTTCTATCCGAGCGGCGCCGGCGCCGCGAGCGGTGGGGCGTTTCGGGCCTCGCCGCGGCGGCGGCGCTCGCCGGGCTCCTCGTGTTCCGGCCGTTCTGGACGAAGCCGGTCGACGCCGCCGAGCTCGCCCGCGTGAAAGAGGAATCGGCGACGCTGGAGCAGCAGCTGGGGCGTTACGATCCCGACGGACGGGTAACGAGCGGCCGCTCTGCGGCGCTCGCGGCCGCCCTGGAAGACCGCATTGCCGTCATCGACGGCGAGTTGGCACAGCTGGGCCCCTCAGAAGCCCAGGCTCACTCCGCGGATCTCGTCAACCTGTGGCAGCAGCGGGTGGATCTCATGGAGCAGCTCGTGAGCGTCCGCGTGACGCGTGCCGCGTACGTGGGGCTCTAGCGCCCCCGGAGGATTATCTCAAATGCAGCGGAACTGGATCATCGTCGCAGCGGTGCTCGCCGTCTCCTCGGCCGGGCTCGCGGCGCAGGGCACGCCCCGCCCGCCGCGACCCCCACGCGTCCGGGCGTTCATGATGAGCGACCATCGCGGCCGGATCGGCGTGGTGGTCAAGACCGATGCGAGTCCTGAGACCGACAAGATCGGCGCCAAGATCGAAGGGGTCACGCCCGGGGGCCCCGCGGACAAGGCGGGCCTCAAGGTCGGCGACATCGTCACGAAATTCAACGGGACATCGCTCGCCGCGGTGAAGCCGGAAGACGAAGACGAGTCCGGCCCCGGGAGGAAGCTGGTCGAGCTCGCGCGCAAGCTCGAGCCCGACGACACGGTGAAGGTCGAGTATCGCCGGGGCAATGACACGAAGCAAACGACGCTCGTCGCCGCGGACATGGGCGGGAAGTTCCAGATGGAGATCCCCGGACCGCCGGAGATCGCCTGGGGCCCGATGCTCGGCATGGATCGCTTCGAGATGTTCGGCTCGCCCTGGGGCGATCTCGAGCTCGTGAGTCTCAACTCCGACTTGGGCGAGTACTTCGGAGCGAAGGACGGCGTGCTCGTCGTGAAGGCGCCGGCGGACTCGACGCTCCCCTTGAAGGGTGGCGACGTGATCACGTCCATCGGGGGGCGGAAGCCCGCGAACCCGTCGCACGCGATGCGGATCCTGCGCTCGTACGAGAAGGGTGAAACGGTGTCGATCGAGATCCTGCGCAAGCAGAAGCGCATGACCTTGTCCTGGAAGGTTCCGGCGCGCGAGGACCGCATGATGCGCATGCACGAGGAGCACGAAGGCCGCGAGGATCAGAGCGGGCTGCGGCACCTCCAGCTCCGGCGCCGGGTGCACCTGCAGCGCGCCTGAGGAACTCTGGCCGGTGGAACGGGACGGGGGCCGCGGACGACGCGGCCCCCGTTGTGCGTGCCCCGTGAAGGCCGCTCAGGACGCGCGTCGCGCCGGCAGGACCTGGTCGAAGGCGGCGAATTCGAACGGCTTCGGCACGCAGGGCCGGCCGGTGGACTGGAGGAAGGTGCGCACGCTCTCGTCCACCAGCTGCCCGGTCGTGAAGATCACGCGCTCCGCATAGGACGGGTCGCGGGCTTTGAGCTCGCCGAACAGCTGCTCTCCCGACACATCCGGCATCCGCATGTCGATGATGACCGCATCGAACGCGTCCTCGCGCATGCGGGCGAGCGCCTCGCGACCGCTGGCGGTCGTCTCCACCTCGTGGCCCTTGCTCGAGAGGTAGCGCTGGAGCGCCACCCGGACAGAGGCCTCGTCGTCCACCACGAGCACATGCAACCGGTCGGCGATCGGGTGCGAGGCCGGAGCGCTCGGGAACTCC
>DASQAM010000277.1:0-3687 GCA_035635735.1 Gemmatimonadales bacterium
TCCCGCTCGACGACGCCATCCTGGACGGCGAAGCGATCGCGCTGCGCCCGGACGGCACCCCGCTGCCCTTCCAGGTGACGATGCGGCGCTTCGGACGGAAGCTCGACGTCGAACGGATGCGCACCGAGCTCCCACTCGCGCCGTTCTTCTTCGACATTCTCTTCGCCGACGGCGCGCCGCTCCTGGAGGAGCCCTACGCCCGGCGGTTCGCCGTCCTCGCCGCGGCCGTGCCGGGCGAGCAGCGCGTGCCCCGCATCGTGACGTCGGACGCGGACGAAGCCAGGGCGTTCTTCGAACGGGCGATCGCGGCCGGACAGGAAGGACTGATGGCCAAGGCGCTGGACGCGCGCTACGATGCCGGCGCGCGCGGCGCCGCGTGGCTCAAGCTCAAGCCCGCCCACACTCTCGACCTCGTCGTGCTCGCCGCCGAATGGGGCCACGGCCGCCGCCACGGCCGGCTCTCCAATCTTCACCTTGGGGCCCGTGACGGTGGAGGCTTCGCGATGCTCGGGAAGACGTTCAAAGGGATGACGGACGAGATGCTCGAGTGGCAGACGGCGAGGCTGCTCGAGCTCGAGACGCGACGCGACGGGCATGTTGTGTACGTGAGGCCCGAGCTGGTGGTGGAGGTGGCGTTCAACGGCATCCAGGCAAGCCCCACGTATCCGGGCGGCCTGGCGCTGCGCTTCGCGCGCATCGTGCGCTACCGCCCGGACAAGGCCCCGGACCAGTCCGATACCATCGAAACGGTGCGGGAGCTGCACCGACGCGAGGTAGGCGAGACGTAAACGCCCGAGAGGCACCCACTCAACGCAGCAGCGCGCCGGCGGGTTCGCCCTCCGCCTGGGCGACATGATCGGCCTTGCAGCGGCCACGCTGGACCCGCGGCTCGACGTGATCCGAATCCGCTAGGTAACTCGGGGGAGCGGCGATGCGGCCGATTTGACCCGGCCCCCGCCGTGGGCTACTCTCGCGGGCGCCATGCTCTTCAAGAGCCCCCATCCCGACATCGCGATCCCGGACATCGTAGTGCACCGCTTCGTGCTCGCGCGAGCGGCGGCACTGAGAGACAAGCCGGCCCTGGTCGACGCGGCGAGCGGCAGAACGCTGACGTACGGACAGCTCGCCGGAGGGGCGGACCGGGTCGCCGCCGGACTCGCCGCCCGGGGCTTCGCCCCGGGCGACGTGCTGGCCTTGTTCGCGCCCAACTGTCCCGAGTTCGCGCTCGCGTTCCACGGTACGCTCGCCGCCGGCGGCGTCGTGACCACGATCAACTCGCTCTCGACGGTCCAGGACGCGACTTATCAGCTGCGTGATGCCCGCGCCCGGTTCCTCGTTACGGTGCCGTCATTCATGGATCGGGCCGCGCCAGTCGCGCAACAGGTGGGTATCGAAGAGGTCTTCGTTCTGGGCAGCGCGCCTGGCGCCACGCCGTTCGCGACCCTGCTCGAGACCGGCGCGTCTGCCCCGCGCGTTCCGGTCGACCCCGCGCGGGATCTCGCGGTACTGCCGTATTCGAGCGGCACCACGGGATTCCCCAAGGGCGTCGTGCTGACGCATCGCAATCTCGTGGCCAACCTGCTCCAGACGGCCTGGGTGCACCATGTGGCGGACCAGGATCGCATCATCGCGGTCCTGCCGTTCTTCCACATCTACGGGATGCAGGTGGTGCTGAACCTGGCGCTGTGGCGTGGCGCGACCCTCGTCACCATGCCCAGGTTCGAGCTGGAGCCGTTCCTCGCCACCGTGCAGCGGTATCGCATCACCCGGGCGTTCGTGGTGCCGCCGCTCGTGCTCGCGCTCGCGAACCATCCGGCCGTGGACCGCTACGATCTGTCGAGCCTGCGGGCGATGATGTCCGGCGCGGCACCGCTCGAGGCCGACCTCGAGACCGCATGCGCCCGGCGTCTGGGATGCGGGTTCATTCAGGGCTACGGACTCACCGAGGCGAGTCCGGTGACCCACGCCAATTCGGACGAGCCTGGCAAGTGCAAGGCAGGAACGGTGGGACCGCTGGTGCCGAATACCGAGTGCCGGATCGTAGATGCGACGACCGGCGCCGACCTCGGGCCGGACGAAGACGGGGAGCTCCTGATCCGCGGCCCGCAGGTGATGTCGGGATACCTGAACAACCCGGAGGCCACGGCGGCTACGCTGGACGCCAACGGGTGGTTGCACACGGGAGATATCGGGCGCGTCGACCGGGACGGGTACTTCACGATCGTCGATCGGTTGAAGGAGTTGATCAAGTACAAGGGGTTCCAGGTCCCCCCGGCCGAGCTGGAGGCGTTGCTGCGGGGCCATCCTGCGGTGGCCGATGCGGCGGTGGTTCCGCTGGCGGACCGGGAGTGCGGCGAGGTGCCGAAGGCCTTCGTCGTGCTGCGAGGCGAGGTGTCGGCGGCGGACCTGATGGCCTATGTGGCCGAACGTGTCGCGCCCTACAAGAGGATCCACGCGCTCGAGATCATCGACGCCATTCCCAAGTCACCCTCCGGGAAGATCCTGCGGCGCGTACTGAAAGAGCGAGGCCAGGCGGTCCGAGTGTAACGCCGCGTCATATAGTCGCGCCCCAGCAGACACTCATCAGTCGATACCGAGCCCACATGCCACCTGTCGACCTGACCGCCAAGCTCGAGGAGCTGCATGCCGCGGCGTTCGGATGGGCCATGAGCTGCTGCGGCTGGGATCGGACGGCGGCCGAGGACGTGCTGCAGGCGACCTACCTGAAGCTCCTCGACGGCCGCGCGCGCTTCGACGGGCGCTCGAGCTTCCGCACGTTCGTGTTCGGCGTGATCGCGCGGACCGCCCGGGAAGCGCGACGCCAGGCAGGGCTGCGGCGCTGGCTTCCGCTCGCGTCGTGGCTGCTCGGCCCCGAGGCGGTGGACGGCCGGCCCGATCCCGCGACGGCGCTCGTCCGGGCAGACGAAACGGCCCGGCTGGTGCACGCACTGGGGCGGTTATCGGAGCGCCAGCGCCAGGTCCTGCACCTCGTGTTCTATGAGGACCTGACGATCGCCGAGGCGGCGGCCGTCGCGGGCGTCTCCGTGGGCACCGCCCGCACCCACTACGAGCGCGGGAAGGCCGCACTCAGGACGCTGCTGGAGGAAGAACGAGAATGATCGAGCGCGACGATCACCACGTGAAGCAGGCCTTCGAGGCGCTCCGCCGGGAAGATGCGGCCGGCACGCCGCCGTTCGCTGCGACCATTGCTGCCGCACGCGCCCGGCGAACGGCTCGGCCGCGACGCCGGGCGCTGGGGCTCGCCGCCGCCGTCATCGTCGTGGTGGCCGTCGTCGTCATCTCGATCCGGCGCGAGCGCGCCGGCGTTCGCCTGGAGATCGATCTCGCGACCCTTCGGTGGCGGGCGCCCACCGACTTCCTGCTCAACCTCCCCGGTGATGAGCTGCTGCGCAGCGTGCCGCAGCTCGGACCCCGGGGCCTCGACCGGAGGACTCTGTGAAGACACTTCGTTCATGCTTGGTTCGGACTTTCGTCTTGTTCGCGCTCGCGACGGCGAAAGGGGGGGCACAGCAGCCGCCGCAAGCTCCTGAGGATCCGCTCGCACGAATCCTGTTTCCACCGGAGCTCGTGATGCAACACCAACAGGACATCGGGCTCCGACCCGAGCAGCGTGCCGCCATCACCAAAGCGATCCAGGATTTCCAGAGCAAGGTGGTGGATCTGCAG
>DASQAM010000278.1:0-2431 GCA_035635735.1 Gemmatimonadales bacterium
CCCCGAGTGGGCCTTCGGCGTGGCTCTCATCGTCATGGCCATCTCGATCGGCAAGGCGATCGCCGCGCGGATCGGGCCTCCGGAAGGGCCGCGCGGGCCGCGCGGGCCACGGGGGTCGCGGCGCCACCTGGCGCAGGTGATCGACGACCTGCAGAAGCGGGTAGGGGGGAGTGAAGACGTTCAGTCCCGACTTGACGCGCTCGAGGACGTGCAGCGGCGCCTCGCCGATGTCGAAGAGCGGCTGGATTTCGCGGAACGGATGCTCGCCAAACAGCGGGACGCCGAGCGGATCGGGCCCCCGAAGAGTTAGTCCAGCGAGGGGCCCCGTTCCCAGCGCCATACCGGCCCGTCCTCAGGGTCGACCACCGTTGCGCACCTGGTGGAAGCCGCATGTCAGCAGCACCCGGGTTGACGCGTTTGCCTCCGGCAATGCATGCGCCCGAACCAGCCGCAGCTGTCCACTCGCAAACGCAAACGCGACCAGGGCCTCGCTTACGCTAGTTCCCGGGGCGCCATTCGAACGAGTCCTGCGCCTTGTACAGGACCTCTCCGGCCCCATCACGAACCGTCACGACCGCGGAGACAACCGGCGCATCGAGTCGGGTGGTCACGAATCGCGTGAGGAACCTTCCGTCGATCGTGACAGTGCCCAGCTGAGGATCGTCACAGCGCAGGTGGAAAGCGGTTGCGCTGATCCGAGCCTGTATGCAGGCCACCTGCTGCTCCGAACCGCTCTGTCCAAAGGTTACAAACGCTTCCGGACGCAGGGTGAAACCGGTGAATCGGTAGCGACTCACCGTAAAGGGATAGCCCGGAGCATAGCGCCCTTCGGCGTCTGCCTGAAGCGGTGGCGTACGCGGCTTCGCGACCGGTGGGGGTACGGGCTTTTCGGCAACCGGGGGAGCGGGCGTTAGCAGCCAGAGCACGGCGAGAATCGCAGCGACGAGGACCAACGCGAGGAATAGCAGCAGACCCTTTCGGCGCATGAGGGAACTCTAACTGCGATCCGGAACTGCGATAGACCGCCCCTTCTACGCGCTCCGCGCCCGCGCTAAGTTGAGGGCCCGGAAATCACGCCCGAGTGGCGGAATGGCAGACGCAGGGGACTCAAAATCCCCCGGGGGCAACCCCGTGAGAGTTCGACTCTCTCCTCGGGCACTAACCACTACCCAACAAGAAGCGCCCGCAAAAAAAGCCATGCCTTCAACCGGGCGGGGCACAGGGGGGCCGCTCCTGAGGCCTCGGCGCTAGGGCGTTCGCGCCGCCCGTGTGCCCTCCGCCCTTGCGCTCCGGGGAGCGATGGGGGGATATGGGGGCCGCCCTTCCACCGCCGTCTACAGGGGGATCGCCATGGCCGTCCTGTCCGCTCGTGGTACGCTCGTGCCCGCGCTCGTCGTGGTGGTCCAGGCGGTCGCCCTCGCTCAGACCGCCGCAGCACCCGCGCGTCCCCCGGCCGGCCCGTCCGGTGCGACCGCGGCGTGGACCCTCAAGTTGAAAGGCGACGTGCGCTGGCAGCAGGTGACCCCGGCGGGCGCGCTCCTGGTCTCGACCGACGCCGGACTGGCGGGCGTCGACATCGAACGCGGCCAGATCACCTGGGAGAAACCCGAGCTCGGTGGGCTGCCGCCCGACAGCGTCCGCATGGTCGAGGGCTCTCTACTCGTGGAAGCGGCGCGCCCCGGCCTGCTGTTGATCCTCGATCCGGTGACCGGCGCCGTCGTGTTCGATTCCCGGCGCCCGGGGCTGACCCAAATCGTCACCCGTCGCGTGCTGCCACAGAGCGGCACGCTGCTGGTGCACGGACGCACGGCGTCCGGAGGCTCGGTCGTGGCGCTATACGACCTCGTGACCGGCGAGCAGCGCTGGGTGAACGACGCCCTGTTCGAACAGACCGGGCCCAAGAAAAAAGGGCTGGGCGGGCTGATGCAGGGCCTGGTGCGCGCCGCCTCCGAGGGCACCGCGCTCGAGGTGCTCCAGGCCGGGCCCGATATGATCGTGGTTCACACGCTCATGGGTCTGCGCGCGCTGGATGCGAAATCAGGTGCGGTGCGGTGGTCCGCCACGCTGCCCACCGCCCGCGCGGGAAACCCCGCGCGCCACGTACGGCTGTTCCCGTCGGCCAACAAGTCCGATCGTCTGTACGTCGGGTTCGACGACCGGCTCATGGCGTATCGCCTCGCCGACGGTCAGGCGCTTTGGGCCAAGCCCGCGATGGTCGAAGGCTGGGTGCATGGCATCGTGGAGCACCCGGACGGCATCATCATCCTCCCCGAATCACCGCCACCCAACCAGGCAACGGGCAACGTCCGCATCGTGAACGGCGTGGTACAGACGGGGCTCAACGTGGCTCGCTACGACGATGGATCGACCATCGCCGAAAAGCCGTTGCGCATGCGCGGCACGGTGACGGACGCGATGATCGTCGGCGGCT
>DASQAM010000279.1:0-1554 GCA_035635735.1 Gemmatimonadales bacterium
GTGGATACGTTCCCGGATAAGGTGACCCTGACCGTGAGCTTCGGCGGGGGCGGCGTCGTGCTCGCGCACCTGCTCAGCCGCATTGACCGGACGGTGCCGGTTCTTTTCCTCGACACCGCGTTCCATTTCCCCGAGACGTACTCGTTCAAAGAGCGCTTCGCCAAGCGCTACGGCCTCAACGTCGTCGACTTGAAACCCCTGACCGACCCGGGTCCGCTGTACCAAACGGACCCGGACCGCTGCTGCACGATTCGCAAGGTCGAGCCGCTCGCCCGAGCGATCGCCGGGTTCGATGCGTGGATCAGCGCGGTGCGACAGGATCAGTCGTCCACGCGCTCGTGGACGGAGGTCGTCGAGTATCACGAGGTCGACGGCCGGCCGATTGTGAAAGTGTTTCCCCTGGCGCATTGGAGTCGGGCGGACGTGTGGCGCTACATCCGGGAAAACGGCGTGCCGTATCACCCGCTGCTCGACCAGGGTTACTCGAGCATCGGCTGCTGGCCGTGTACCCGCCCCACGGCGCCCGGTGAGGCCGAGCGTGCGGGGCGGTGGAGCGGCACCGGCAAGACCGAGTGCGGGCTGCACACTTTCACCGTCAAGCAGGAGGGCTAAGTGGTGAGCGATGCAACGACGCCGATTGCGCCGCATGGCGGGACGCTGGTGTGCCGGGTGATCGCAGGCGAGGAGCACCCGGCGGCGCTCGAGCTGGCGGCCGCACTGCCGTCTCTGACGGTCGACGCGCGCACCGTGGCGGATCTCGAGCTCATCGCGACCGGCGCCTACAGCCCGCTCACGGGGTTCATGGGTCTCGCCGACTACCAACGCGTGCTCCACGAGATGCGTTTGGCGAACGGGCTCCCGTGGTCGCTGCCGATCACCCTGCGCGTGACCGACGCCAGAACGGTCCGCGATACCCTGGCGCTCGCGGCGCCGGACGGCCGGGCCGTCGCCCTGCTCGACGTCCGCGAGGTGTTCACACACTCGAAGGAAGAGGAGGCGCAGCTCGCGTACGGGACCGCCGACCCTAAGCATCCCGGTGTGGCCCAGCTCTACGGCCAGGGCGATTTCCTGGTCGGGGGGGATATTCGGCTGCTGCGGCGCACCGCCCCGACGTTCCCGGAGCTGGCGCTCGATCCCGCGGACACCCGCCGCGTGTTTGCCGAGCGCGGTTGGCGCACCGTAGTCGGCTTTCAGACGCGCAATCCCGTGCACCGCGCGCATGAGTACATCCAGAAGGCGGCGCTCGAGACGGTCGACGGGCTGCTGCTGCACCCACTGCTCGGGCCCACCAAAGACGACGATGTCCCGGCCGCCGTGCGCGTCAAGAGCTACCGCGTGCTGCTCGAGCGCTACTACCCGCGGGATCGCGTGCTGCTCGCCGGCTTCCCGGCCGCGATGCGGTACGCCGGCCCGCGGGAGGCCGTGTTCCACGCGCTGGTGCGCAAGAACTACGGTTGCACTCACTTCATCGTGGGCCGCGATCACGCTGGGGTCGGGAACTACTACGGCACGTACGACGCGCAGCGCATCTTCGACCGCTTCGCGCCGGCCGAG
>DASQAM010000280.1:0-5983 GCA_035635735.1 Gemmatimonadales bacterium
CGCGCGTCGAGCCTGGGCGCGATGACCAGCGGAAGATCCGTCGCGAATTGAAACCGCTGCAGGAACAGGATGCCGCCGTACGCGAACAGGAGTCCGGCCGCGCAGCCGAGGGCGGCCAGCACGAGGCTTTCGGTGAGCAACTGGCGGAGCAGGCGCGAGCGGCTGACGCCCAGCGCGAGGCGCACGGCGATCTCGCGGGAACGGGCGCGCGCCCGGCCGAGCAGGAGGTTGGCGACGTTCGCGCACGCGATGACGAGGACGATCGAGACGAGCGCCAGCAGCAGCGCGACCAGCACTGCCACTGGAGGCGATTCGAGGACGCGCTCTTCGAGGCTGGTGTGAAGCGCGATCGCACGCGCTCGATTGGCCTCCGGGTACTGCCGCACGAGGCCGTCCCAGACCGCCGATAGCTCGGCGGTCGCGGCGGCGCGTGACACGCCAGGTTTCAAGCGGCCGTGGACCGCGAGTGAACTCTCCGCGCGATCGTCGTTGACGCCGCTGCGCGACGGCGAGAGACGCGCGTTCATCGCCATCGGCACGAAGAGCGCCGGACGGACGAGCGACTCCATCCCGGTGAAGGTGGGCGCCGCGACGCCGACGACCGTGAAGTCGATGCCGTTGATGCGCACGTGGCTGCCGACGGCCGACGCGTCTCCCCCGGCCGTCCTCCAGAGGTCGTGGCTGAGGACGACGACCGCGTCGCGCCCGGGCACGCGGCCCTCTTCCTGAATGAACCCGCGTCCGAGCGCCATCGGCACGCCGAGCACGCTGAAGAAGTTTTCGCTGACCACCAGGCCGAGCTTCATCTCCGCCGTCGCGCCGGACGATCGCGTCACGCTGAAACTGTTGAGACGGTGCGCGACGAGGCCGTCGAACGATCGCGAGAGGTCGCGCACGTCGCGGTAATTCAGGTAGGACATGCGGGCGCCAAACCCCTGGCCATTGGCCGCCGTGCTGACGGACACGATCTCGCCGGGCGCCCTGACGGGAAGCGGCCTGAGCAGCAGGGCGTCGGCGAGGCTGAACACCGCGCTGTTCGCACCGATACCGAGGCCGAGCGACAGGACGGAAACGGCGGTGAAGCCCGGGTGCTTCGCGAGCAGCCGGCAACCGTGCCGAAGGTCCTGTATGAGCTCGTCGGCAAGAGGGAAGCCGCGCGCGTCGCGGACGCGGTCGACGTAGTTTTCGACGCCGCCCATTTCGATCCGCGCCCGGCGCTCCGCCGCGTCCGGTGTCAGGCCGCCCTCAGCCAGATCGCGCGCGCGCGACGCCAGGTGGAACGCGAGCTCGTCGCGCGTCTCGCGATCGAGGCGCGAACGGCGGAACAGGTTCAGGATGCCGCCCGTCAGCCACGCAAGCCATCGCATCTCACACCTCCTCGGGTGTGGCGGCGAGCGCGGCCGTCATGGCGTCGACGAGCTGGCGCCAGCCATCCGTCTCGTCGCGAAGCCGCCGCTTTCCGGCCGCCGTCAGCCGGTAAAAGCGCGCCGCGCGGTTGTTGTCCGATGTGCCCCATTTCGCGTCGAGCAACTGCTGTCGCTCGAGCCGGGCCAGCGCGGGATACAGAGCGCCTTGCTCGATCGCGAGCGCCCCGCCGGAAATCTGGGCAATTCGCAGCAGGATGCCGTACCCGTGAGCGGGCGCGAGCGACACGGCCTTGAGAATGAGCAGGTCGAGGGTGCCGGGAAGGAGCTGGGCCACCTCTCCTAAGACGGTAAGGAGAGAGGAAGGTTCCGCCGCGGCTGACCACGAGGGACGCGTCCTGCGGTCACGGTCGACCGCCCGGAAAGATCGAGCGGTCGCGATATCGGTGTCTGCCATGACGCGCTCGCCAGGATTGGCTCGCGCGGAGGTGGCGCCCGCTCGATCTTTCGACGCGATCGCGGGCAGGGCGGCGACCTATCGACCGCTGGACGCGCCCCTCGTGGTCAGCCGCCCGTGGCTCGTCGCTGCGTTGGGCGCAGTGGTTCGAGCGGGCTATTCGCGCCGCAGCGCCACGACCGGATCCAGCCGCGTGGCGCGCTGCGCGGGCCAGTAGCACGCCGCGATCGCCACGACGGTAAGTAATGTTGCGATCCCCGCGAGAGTAGCCGGATCCGATGCCGTCGTCTGCACCAGCAGGCTCTGGAGCAGTCGCCCGACGCCGAACGCTCCCGGCATCCCGATGACCAGGCCGATGGCGAGATGAGTCAGTCCGCGTCGCGCGATCAGCCACCACACCTGCCTGGCCTCGGCGCCGAGTGCCATGCGGACGCCGATCTCCTGCGTCCGCTGCGTCACGCCATACGCCGTGATGGCGTACAACCCCACGGCCGACAGCACGAGCGCGATGACGGCAAAGGCCGCGAACATCGAACCGAACACGCGCATCGGCCATCGCTGTCGCGCGAGATTCGCCTGCATCGTCTGGATGTTGAACAGCGGCATATCGGGATCCAGCGCACGCATCTCCTCGCGGAGCAGCGTTGTCGCGGCCGCCGGATCGGTGCGCGTGCGGACCAGCAGCGTGATGCCGAAGTTCTGCTGTGTATTGGCGGCGTGCGGGATGTACACGACGGGATCGGGCTCCGAGAAATGACCGTCGACGTCTCGCTGGATCACATTGGGACTGGTCACGCCGACGATCGTCAGCGACGGCAGCGGTTCGCCGAAGATGTTGGCGGGCACCTCGTCGCTCAGTCGGATGGTCCGGCCCAGCGGATCCTCTCCCTTGAAATACATGTCGGCGAGTCGCTGATTCACAATGGCGTACGCCGCGACTGGCGCCCAGTCGGCCTCGGTGAAGGCCCGGCCGCGCACGACGTGGATGCCCACGGTCTCGAGGTACTTCGCGCCGACGCTGAGCAGCGTCACGGTGGGCTGACGCTCGCCGGGTTTTGTCCTGCCTTCGATCGCGAGCTGGATGCCTCGGCCGCCGCCGAGCGGCCAGTTGGTGGCCGTCGTCGCCGATTCAATCGCGCCGATCGCCGCCAGACGATCGTCCACTCGTTTGATGAACGCGTTCCTGGCGTTCGAATCAGGGTATTTGCGCACCGAGAGGGCCATCTGCATGGTCAGCAGGTGTGACGTGTCCACGCCCGGATCCATGCGATACATCGCCAGGAAGCTGCGCATCATGAAGCCCGCCGCGGCCAGCAGCACGAGCGTTAACGTCAGGTTCACGACGATCAACGCGCCGGTCCATCGCTTGGCGCGCGTTCCACCAGTGCCCGACCGCCCGCCTTCCTTCAGGACCTCGTTGACATTCGTTTTCGACACGTGCAGCGCCGGCGCGAGGCCGAACACGATACCGGTCGCGAGACAAACGACGGTGAAGAACGCGAAGACGGCCGCGTCCAGGCGGAAATCCATGTAGTAGGGTTTCCCGACGTCCTGGGTAACGGCGTCGAACCAGCGGATGCCCAGCACCGACAGCGCGAAGCCGACGACGCCGCTGGTGACGGCCAGCAGCACGCTTTCCACGAGCAGTTGACGGACGATGCGCCACCGCGAGGCGCCGAGCGAGATGCGAACGCTGAGCTCGCGCGCGCGGTTTGCCGCCTTGGCGAGCAGCAGGTTGGCGACGTTCGAGCACGCGATGAGCAGGACGAAAGCCACGGCGCCCATCAGCGACCAGAACACGATCTTGATTTGCGACCCATTCTGACGCTCGTTGTACGGCACCATCGTCGGCACGATGCCTTCGTTTGTTTTCGGGAAATCATGAGCCAGGTGCGCCACAATCGCCGACAGCTCGCCTTGCGCCTGCGCGCGCGTCACCCCGTTCGCCAGGCGGGCGATCACCTGATAACTGCGCACCTGCCGTCCCTGCCCCCTGACGATCGTCGACTGTCCCATCGGCAGCCAGACCTCAGTGTTCGGCGGAAACTGCATGCCCGCCGGCATGACGCCGACAACGGTCGCGAGCAGCTCGTCGATCCTTATGGACTGGCCGATGATGTCGGTGCGGCCGCCGTACCGCGTCTGCCACACGCCGTACGCAATCACCACGCGCGGCGGCGCGCCGAACTTATCGTCCTCATCTGAGAACCCCGGCCCGAAGAGCGGTCGCACGTCCAGAAGGCGGAAGATGTTCGCCGAGATGACGGCGCCCGAGTACCGCTCCGGCGCCCGTCCCGCGTCGCTGATGTTCAGCGTGGGCTGGCCGAACAGGCAGATGTCAGAAAGCGACCGGGCGGAGGCGCGCCAGTCTTCGAAATCGCGAAACGACACGCCCAGGTTGCGATTGCGTACGTCGCGGGTGCCGAGCGCGACGATGCGATCGGCGTCCTTGAAAGGGATACCGCGGATGAGCACCGCGTTGACGAATGTGAAGACGGCATTGTTGGCGGCGATGCCAAGCGCAAGGGTGACCACCGCGACCAGCGTGAACCACCGGTCCTTGATGAGCAGACGGACGGCGAAGCGGAGGTCCTGGAGCAGGCCCATCGGGACGTTAGACACTCAATACGAGGAAAGGGAGGGAAAAGTTAAAGAGCGCCTCGCTCGATCGTGAACGCTCCGCCGGAAATCCTCGACGCCGGAGGGCTTTCTAGACCATATGGAAAGACCGACCTCGGCTTTGCATCTGACGCGGGTTACTCTCAGCCTGCGACAGCTCGGAGCAGAGCCGCATACAAAGGAGGTCGGTCGTGATGCAGTCTACAACTATCATCGCCTTCGATCAGCACGCGGCCACGACAGTGGCCGCGGTGTTGTTGCCAGGGCAACGGACGTCAGCGCTCCATGCCCTGGCGTCAGACAGTCCCACGATTCTACGATTCGTGGAGCGCCTCCGCCGGCAAGGGCCCGTCACCTGTTGCTACGAAGCCGGTCCGTGTGGCTTCGAGCTGCAGCGTGCCATGACCGCGGAGGGCGTGGCCTGCGACGTGATCGCGCCGGCCTTGATTCCGCGCCGGGCCGGCGACCGCATTAAAACGGATCGACGCGACGCCGGCCAGCTCGCGATCTTGTACCGCGCCGGGGCGCTGACAGCGATCCATGTCCCGACGGACCAGGAGGAAGCGGTACGCGATCTCCTGCGGTGCCGCGAGGACATTCGATCCGATCTCCTGCGGGCGCGGCATCGCCTGTCCAAATTCCTGTTGCGGCATGGCCGACGGTTTACGGCGACAAAGAGCGCTTGGTCGCAGCGGCATCACACGTGGCTGCGCGCGCAGACGTGGGCGCTGCCCGCGCTCACGCAGACGCACGAAGCCTATCTGCGTACGGTCGATGAAGCCGTCGCGCGATTGCAGGCCGTCGATACGCAATTGCAGAAGCTCGTGACGATCGAGCCGTTGCACACGCGCGTCCAGCGGTTGCGCTGCTTCCGCGGTATGGACGATCTCACCGCGCTGACCATCGCCGCCGAGTTGGGCGACCCGCGCCGCTTTCCATCTGCCCGCGGCCTGATGGCCTATGTCGGCCTGATTCCGTCCGAGCATTCGAGCGGCACGAAGCGGTCGCGCGGCGCCATCACGAAAACGGGCAACGCGCACGTGCGCCGCGTGCTGGTCGAAGCCGCGTGGCACTATCGCCATCACCCGTTCATCGGCAAGGCGCTAGGCCGACGGCAGCAGTCCGCGCCCGAACCGGCAAAGTCACACGCCTGGCGGGCCCAGCAGCGGCTGTACCGCCGCTACCAACGCCTCAGCGCCCGTGGCAAACCTAAACAACATGTCGTCACGGCCATCGCCCGCGAGCTGACCGGCTTCGTCTGGGCGACGCTGACGCAGTGAGCTGATCGGCCGACGTCGAAAGGAGAACCCTCGAGAGAACTATGCGATAACGACTCCGGTCGCCAACTCGCGCCACTAGAGCGAGGCAGCTCCCGACGAACCACGGTCATGCGGTATCCAACCCGCGAATATCAGAGTGATTCATCGTCGTTGCCGCTCGGCCGATCAGCTGGCTGGATTCCAACACCGTGCACGCCCGGATGGCTTGGTAAGCCGGGCGTGCACTCGGAGTGCTATCGAACCGAACGGAATCGAACGTGCCC